>CAZVSG010000039.1:0-7855 GCA_964629345.1 uncultured Christensenella sp.
CGCCGGTCAGATAGACCGGGGACCAGTTGCCCAGGCGCACCGCGGAATCGCGGACCGCCTTGATGACGGCCTCGCAGATCTCATCCACGCGCGGCAGCAGGATCGCGGAGACCTTCTCGCGGGTGAAGGTCTGGGTCGCCCCGTTGGACAGCAGGACGTCAAAGCTGTTTTTGGCACTCCCCAGGCCGTATTCATACCCCCGCTTGATCTGCTCGGCGCTGTCCAGGGGGATCCCAAGCCCGTAGGCCAGATCCGCCGCGATATGCCCTCCGCCCAGGGGCAGGGTCTTGTGGAAGATGATCGCGTCGCCCTCGACGGCCATCACGTCGGTGTTCAGGTAGCCGATATCGATCAGCAGGGCCGTGCGGTCACGGTCCGCCTCGGAAACGAACAGCATCGCCTCGCCCATGGGGGTGGGGAAGAAGCCGGCGGCCGTCCTGCGGATCGCGAGCAGGCGCTGGGTGATGTCCTCGATGAAGAAACGGTCGGCGACGACGTAGGAGATCAGGGCGCGCAGCTCGCTTCCGTGCTGGTTGAGCGGCTCCAGCGTCTTTTTCCCGTCGTCCACCACGAACCAGGCGGGGCTGCGGTGGATGGGCGTGCCGGAGATGCCCTGCACCTGCTCATCCGCCATCGCGAACAGTGTCTGGATGTCCCGGCCGGTCACGCGGGGGTCCGCCCCCTGCAGGTCGACCTTGATCTCAAAGGAATAGACTTTGGAGAACTGGCCGGGGACGCCGGCGTAGACGCTCTTCACGGAGGTCCTGGCCTGTTCCTCGGCGGTGGCGATGGAAGCGCTGATCGCCTCGTTGACCGCGGCCGCGTTGTTCCAGCGCGAACCGGCAAAGCCGTCATAGGAGGTCGTGCCCGCGCCGATGATGTCGCAGCGCTGCCTTGCACTGACCTCCGCGATCAGTGCAACGATTTTGCTCGTGCCAAAATCAATGACGCTGATTGAGCTCCTCATCGCATTTCTCCCCATTTCTCGGGCTTTTCGTGATTATGACGCCCGCGCGAGCGCAATGCGCGCACCTAAAAAGTCTGTCCGGTCGGCTCATTGTAACCTTTTTGTGATAACTTGGCAAGCCTTTTCAAGCAAAACACGCACCAGGCGGATGAACCCACCCGCCCGATGAGGCGATATGCCCCGCAATTACGGCGTGAGGGGCCGATAGGTCGCCTCGCCCGGCTCTGCCGCCTCGATGATGCCCGGCGGCATCTGGCGCCTGCGCAGCTCGGAAACCACCGCCTGGACCGTGCCGATCTTCGCGTGGAGCTGTTCCGCGGACCCCAGGTTGACCGTATGCCCGTCAAAGGTCAGGATGGAGAGGTTCAGGCTGTGCGCGACGTCCACGCTCCTGACCTGGGTCCCGAAGCCCCAGGCCGTCAACTCGCTGAGCAGGCTGATCAGGCCTTCCGCCTGGGAGGGGTCGGTGCTGGACGGAAAGCTGCCCGGGCTGATCTGCCCCCATAGGGCGAGGCCGGAAACGGCGATCAGGCCCTGCCCGGATGACAGGTCCCGCGTCTGCTCCAGCACCATCCCGTCCCGGGAGATGACGTAACCGATTCCCAGATGTGAAAAAAAGGCGAGAGGCGTCCGCTCGCTGACGCGCAGCACCATCGCGTTGGGAAAGACTGTTTCCATTCCCTCGTAGATCAGATAGCGGTTCGCGTTGACGCCGTTCCTGACCGCTTCCTCATTGACCAGAAAATAGAACAGGCCCCTGTCCAGCCCGGCCGCCCTGATGACCGTTTCCCTGGAGACGTTTCTAATCCCGATGATCCTGATGTTTGAGATGCTGAACACCTGATACCGCAGGAAAAAGAAGACGCCCAGCACGATGAGGACGTACGCCACGATCCTGGGCAGCCGGCTGCGGGTCTGGCCCCCCTCCTGATCCCGGCCGTCCTGCGGCTCCTCCCGCGGGGGCAGATCGGGCTCCGGCGGCAGGAAGGAGCCGGACGGCGATGCGGGATCCTGTCCGGTCCCGAACGCACGGGGCGCATACGGGCGCTCCGGCCCTGTGTCCGGCGGACGCGGATCGGGCTGCACGCTACTCCTCCCCCTGTTTCATGTCAAAGACCAGCTGTTTGAAGACACGGCCGCGCTCCTCATAGTCCCTGAACATGTCAAAGGACGCGCAGGCGGGCGAAAACAGGACGCTGTATCCCGGCTCCGCCATGTCCATGGCGCTTCTGACGGCCTGCTTCAGGTCCGGCGCCGTCACAATGGCCGTAAAACCGGCCTCCAGCAGGGCTTTCCTTATCTTGTCCCGGGTCGCGCCTGTGAGCACGGCGCCGCGGATGAACCCGGAGCTGATGACGCTCTTTGCCAGCGTGTCAAAGGGGACTTCCTTGTCATACCCCCCGGCGATGAGGATGGCGGGGGCTTTCATCGACTCGACCGCCTTGATGGTCGAGTCCGGGTTCGTGCCCTTGGAATCGTTGAGGAAACGGACGCCGCGGATCTCCGTGACGTACTCGATGCGATGCTCGACGCCCTTGAAGCCCTTGAGCGCATAGGCGATGACCGGCGCGGGCACCCCCATCCCGAAGGCAACCGCGGCAGCCGCCAGGGCGTTTTCGATGTTGTGGCGGCCGGGGATCTTCAGCGCGCTGACTTCGCAGACCTTCCGCGTCTCCCCCCTGCTTTTCAGGACGATCCAGCCGTCCTTTTGCATCGCGCCTTCCGGCACCTCGCCGGATGAGGAGAACCAGCGGATGTCCGCCTTGATCTCAGGCGCCATGGCGCGCACCTTTGGATCGTCCATGTTGAGCACGGCCCGGTCCTGTGAGCCCATGTTGGAAAACAGGCTGAGCTTCAGGCCCTCATAGGCTTTCATGCTGACGTGGCGGTCCAGATGATCCGGGGTGATGTTCAGAAGAGCGGCCGAGCAGGGGTGGAATCCGCCGACGGTCTCCAGCTGGAAACTGGACACCTCGGCCACCATCAGGTCATCCTCCTTTGCCCTTTTCACCGCAGCGCTCAGGGGATAGCCGATGTTCCCGGCCACGTGCGTGACCCGGCCGGCCTGCGTGAAGATCTCCCCGAGAAGCGATACCGTGGTCGTCTTTCCGTTGGTCCCGCTCACCGCGACGAGGCTGCCGCCCCAGCAGGAAGCCGCGAGGGCCATCTCGCCGTAAACGGGCAGCCCCCTCTCCCTCGCCGGGGCCAGTACAGGCGAGGACAGGGGGATCCCGGGGCTGATGACGATCAGGTCGCAGGAAGCGAAATGCGTGTCAGGCGGCCGGCCAAAGCTGAGCGTGCATTCAGGGCTGTCAAGCGCTTCCGGGAGTTCCCCCAGCGCCTCCCGGGGCTTGATGTCGCGGAGGATGACGCGCGCAGAAGCTCCGCCGCAGCAGTCCCGCTCCGGGCAGCCCCGAGGACCAGCGCCGTCTTCCCGCTGTAGTCCGACCGATCTGCAAAACCGCCCTGGTGCATGGCTCCCCCTACGGCGCGATGGGCAGCGCGGCCAGCAATGCGATGACGGAAAGGGCCAGGACAAGAAGGGTATACCGGCGGGCGATCTTGTTCTCACTCCAGCCGATCATCTCAAAATGGTGATGGATCGGGGACATGCGGAACAGCCGTTTCCCGCCTGTGAGCTTGAAGTAGATCCGCTGCACGATGACGGACAGGGAGGAGAGGATCATCGTCGCGCACAGCGGGATGAGCCAGAGCTGCAGCCGCATCAGCATCGCGGCGCCGGTGAGCAAGCCGCCGATGAACATGCTGCCGGTGTCCCCCATGAACACCTTTGCCGGGTGCTGGTTGTAAAACAGGAAGCCCACGCAGGCCCCGGCCAGCGCGAAACAGGCATACGCGACGCCCGGATCGGCGAAGCTGCCCCCGCCGATGATCGCCGCGATCACCCCCATGGCCAGGCTGCCGGCGAATGACACCGAGCCCATCAGCCCGTCAACGCCGTCCTGCAGGTTGGCCGAATTGGTCATGAACGTGAACAGCAGGATCATCAGGGGCAGATAGGCCCATCCCAGATCCATCGTCGAGCCCGTAAAGGGCAGGTGGACCGCCGTCCCCAGCAGGTTCATGGTGATCAGCGAGAAGATCAGGCCGACCGCCGTCTGCCCGATCAGTTTATACCGCGGTTTCAGCCCGTCATGGTGCTGCCGCACGTCCTTGATCCAGTCATCCGCAAAGCCGACCGCGAGCGCCCCGAGCGAGGGGATCAGAAGCAGCAGAACGGCGTTTGACGAGCCGGACACCTGGCTGATCAGCAGCGCGGAGAGGATGCAGCCCAGCGCGATGACAAGCCCGCCCATGTTGGGGGGCTTGGCCCTCTTCTTGAACTTGTCCGGCCCCAAGTCGTATTTCGGCTGGATCATCCCGCGCTCGCGCATGAAGTGGATCAGGCCGGGCATCAACAGGAGCGTGATCACCAGGGAGATCAGGGCCGAGAGGGCCTCAAGCATTGCCTTTTCCCCCGCCGCCCAGTTCCGCCAGCAGCTCCGTGACGATCTTCTTTTCATCAAAGGGCCGCTTGATCCCGGCGATCTCCTGATAGGTCTCGTGCCCTTTCCCGGCCAGAAGGACAATGTCATTTTCCTGAGCGATGCAGAGGGCGTGGCGGATGGCTTCCCGCCGGTTTTCGATCACCAGGTAGCTGCCGCCGGTGGGCTTGATGCCCTCCTCGATGGAGGCGAGGATGCTGTCCGGATCCTCAGAGCGCGGATTGTCGCTGGTGAGGACGGACAGGTCCGCCATCCTGCCGGCGATCTCCCCCATGACAGGCCTTTTCCCCTGGTCCCTGTCCCCGCCGCAGCCAAAGACGACGATCAGCCTGCCCTTGATGAACTCCCTGATCGCGCCGAGGATGTTTTCCAGGGCATCGGGCGAATGGGAATAGTCGAGGATGACCTTGTAGCCGGTATGGGTATCCAGCACCTCGGCGCGGCCAGGCACGCTGACGACGCTTTCCAGCGCTTTGCAGATGACCGCGGGGTCCGCCCCGAGGGTCAGCCCGATCCCGGCCGCCGCCAGGGCGTTGTAGATGTTGAACATGCCCATCAGCCTGAGGCTGACCGGGAAATACTGATCCTTCCACAGGCTCAGCAGGAAGGACACGCCGTCCTCATGGATCTGGATGTCCCGCGCGAACAGGTCGGCGTTGGTGCAGATGGCATAGCTGATCATCGGAAGACTGATCTCTCCGGCGAGCCGGGAAGCCCAGGGGTCATCCAGGGAGATGACCGCGTTTTTCGTAAGCCCGCCGGTAAAGAAGGCGCGCTTCGCCTGGTAGTAGTTCTCCATGGTGCCAAAGAAGTCAAGGTGGTCCTGCGACAGGTTGGTAAAGCAGCCCGCCTCAAACTGAAGGCCTTCAAGCCTCCGCATCCACAGCGCGTGTGCGGACACCTCCATGACGACGTACTCGCACCCGGCATCCGCCATCGCCCGCAGCGTCCTGTGCAGGTCGATGGGGTCCGGCGTGGTCAGGTTGCTGTTAAGCCATTGGCTGCCGATCATGTTCCCGGTCGTGCCGATCAGGCCGCAGCGGTAACCGGACTGCTCCAGGATCGCCTTGACCAGGTAGCTGGTCGTCGTCTTGCCCTTGGTCCCGGTGATACCGACGAGCTTCATGCCCCGGTCGGCAAAGCCGTAGAAGGCGCGGACCATCAGCGCCATCGCCGCGCGGTCGTTGGAAACGAGCAGCTGCGGCACCGGAAGGTGCGGCTGCAGCTGCGTCACCACAAGGGCTGCCGCGCCGTTTTTGATCGCCTGCTCCGCAAAAAAGTGCGCGTCATGACGCGCGCCCCTGATGCAGAAGAACAGCCCCTGATCCGTCTTTTCCCTGCTGTCTGCGCTCAGCGCAGTGATCTCACAGTCTCCCGTCAGCTCCAGGGCGTAGGAAAGCGCTTCCCCGGCCAGCTGTGAAAGTTTCATACGTACCTCTTCATCCGCTTAGTGTGCCCCCGACGCGCTCCCCCTGAAGGACTCCGTTTCCAAGGCCAAAGGCATCCTGGCCGCCAGCACGCCGATGGTCTCCTCGTTTGTCGCAAGGCGCATGCCCAATCCCTGGACCGCATAGTAGCAGATACCGGAGGCGTCGCTTTTCGCGTCGTATTCCGCCTGCAGCTTCTGCCTTTCCTCCTCGGCCGCGGCATAACGGCCATAGAGTTGAGAATACTCCCCATTCAGCTTTTCAGTCAAGGCTATTTTGGAGCCGACCATGAAGACGGCGATGAAAAGCGCCAATCCCAGAATCACCAGGGACCAAATGAAAGGAATGCCGGCGGGCCTGCCGGATGCGTCCTGCGCGCGGTAGGGGCTGCGCTGGTCATCCTCTCCGCTGTTGTCGACATACACGCTGGGGGCTACCGCGATGCGCTCGCGCTGGACCATGCGGTTCCCCGCCAGGACGTACTGCCTGAAAACCTGCTGTCTTGCCTGCTGCATGCTGTATGCCTCCCTGAGCGGATCGTCCTGCCGCTTCAGCGGCCGTCCCTGTTCCTGTTTCTGGCGCGGGCCTGGATCTCGCTGATGGCCCTGAGCCTGTCGGGGAACTGGCTCCTGAAGCGCTCCGTCTCCATCCTGGCCTGTTCGTCGGAGACGACGCGCACATACTCTGTCGTGCCGGACACCTGGACGCCCTGCGCGCTATTGAGGAATTCCTCCCTGAGCGCGGAGGGGAGCAGGACCCGGCCCTGGCTGTCAAATCCCAGGCCGTCAAAGGAATACATTGCGAACCTTGACAGGAACAGTTCCGCCTCGACATCCTCACGGCTGAGCCTTGTCAGCATGTCGACTTTCTCTTCCCAGACCTTGAACGGATAGATGGCGACGGAATCCTGGGCCATGTTCACACCGACGATGATCCTGTCCCCCAAAAGGCTGCGGAAGGGCATCGGGACGATCAGGCGGCCCTTTGCGTCGAGGGAATGGTTGAATACGCCGATGAAACCAAGCCGTTTATCATTCTCAGCCTGTCTGTCACCGGATTCACCCTGGAGCAGGTCCTGCGAATGCTGACCGTCCTCTATCATCCCGCCCACCACCAATCACCACTTATCACCTTTTTCGTTCACAAATTACCACATCTCTCCCGACCCGGCAACGCAGGCCGCGCCTTGATCCCCGGGCTTTGGGCGCAAAAAGGAGTCCCGGAAAACGAAAAAAGCGGCAATTGCGAATGCGTGTTCCGCTCTTGGCGCTTTGGGTCTGGGAACCTATGTTTGCTTATGCCGGGATTGTTGTATGGTTTACATAGTGAACCGCGTATTCATATGTATGTCTTTACGAAATTATCCGTCCGGGACGGTTTTCAACTCTTTGGGGGCTTCTCTCCGCTGCCGGCCGGCATCAGCCGGGCGAGGCGGACGGGGCGGTCAGTTCGACCAGGCTGAAGCCCACGCAGTCACAGGAAGCAAACCAATACCGCACGCCGTTTTTCAGGCCGGTAAACCCGAAGGCGCAGGCGGGGCCGTGCAGGTGGCCGTACACAGCGTCGCTGACGCCGTAGCGTTCCAGCAGTTCCGTCACAGGGCTGTCTTCCCCGCGGCTGCCGCAGGGGGGAAAGTGGCACAGGGCGATCAGGGGCACATTGACAGAAAGGCGTCGCGCGGCGTTCAGGGACAGCTCCAGGCGCGCCAGCTCGCGCCGGTAGATCTTCAGGTTGTCCCCCCGCTCATCCTCGACCCCCGGCATGTTCCAGCCCCTTGAACCGCAAAACACGAAGCCGCCCAGGGACACCGCGTCATTCTGGACCGCGTGCATGCCGGGCGGCAGGGCGGCGCGCACCTTGCCAAGGGCGCTCCACCAGTAGTCGTGGTTGCCTTTGATCAGGACTTTCCGCCCGGGCAGCGCGCCGAGCAAGCGGAGGTCAGCAAGCGCGTCCTC
>CAZVSG010000039.1:7865-13654 GCA_964629345.1 uncultured Christensenella sp.
GACGTCCGTTTCCTCCACCCTCCTGATCCAGTCTTCCCTGATCTTATCAAAATGGCCCTGCCAGTGCGGGCCGAACAGGTCCATGGATTTGTCCTCGCCGCCGGGCAGGTGCAGATCGCTGATGGCGAAGACGCGCGCGCGTTCAGACCTCAAGTTCTTCCTCGTCCCCGGTGTTCTCCTGTTCGCTCATCTCTTCAAGGGACAGCGCGTCCCCCAGGACGTGGTATTCCGGGTCGTCCTCTCCCACGACGTCCTGGATGATCTCCTCCATCGCGCTCACAGGGTCCATGCCGATGTCCACCGGCTCCCCGACCTCTTCATGAACGCCCTTCTGCTTGTTCATCTCCTTGAGGCAATACAGGCAAACGTCCTTGCCCGGGAGCGCGGGCGCTTCGTTGCAGGTCGAGCAGATCTCGGTCTCCTCCTCGGGCATCCTGCCGTGGATCTCACGGTAGCATACCTTGCACATCGTCTCGCCCGATTTCATGTAATTCAGCTCGCAGTGCGGGCATTTGACCAGGGTCATCGAATCAACCTCCATTAGTCCGTGATGCAGGCGGCATTATACATAGGAGCGGAGGTCTTGACAAGCGAAAAAAGTACGATATTCGGATCCAGCCGTGAAAATGGTCAGCCCGCGGTCTTCCTGCGCCGGCCGCCCCTTCTTTTTCGGACCGCGCCGAGCATGTCCCTGTCCTCCGAGGCGTTGACGTAGATGGGTTTCTTCTTCCTGTGGCGGTTTCTCAGCGCGGCGCCGGCCGGGACGCTGTAGGCCGGCATCGCGGCGGGCCGGTTGCGGGTGACGTTCAGGACCAGGGAGACCCCGATGATGTTGGTCAGCAGATTCGATCCGCCGTAGCTCAGGAAAGGCAGGGGGATGCCGGTGATGGGCATCAGGCCGACGGTCATGGCGATGTTCTGGAAGACGTGCAGGAACAGCATGGACATCACGCCGATGATGATGAGACGCCCGAATTTGTCATAGGTAAAGCGGGACAGGTAGAGCATGCGCAGGATGAGGAACAGGAAAAGCAGGATGATCAGCGTGCAGCCGATGAAGCCGACCGCCTCCCCGATGGTGGCGAAAATGAAGTCCGTCCAGTCCTCCGGCACAAAGTTGAGCTGGCTCATGGAGCCGGGGACAAACAGGCCGATGCCGGTCGTTCCGCCCGCGCCGATGGCCTGCTGGGACCTCAGCGACTGGTACCCGGCATCCAGGTCGTAGGCATAGGGGTCCAGGAAGGACAGGATGCGCAGCAGCCGGTAGTTCGTATCGCCGCTGATGATCCCGTAGGCGAAGATGCCCGCGATCCCGAGGATGGCCGTCATGCCGATTCCCAGGATCCATTTCCAGTCCACGCCGCCGAAGTAGAGCATCAGGAAGGCGACCCCGGCCAGCACCAGGACGCTGCCGGTCTCCCCCTGAAACAGCGTGATGCCCGCGGGGACCATGGCAAAAAAGCCGATCCTTGCCGCGGAGCGGAAAGTGCCCATCGGTTTTTCCGTCAGCGACAGCTCCTTGGCCAGCATCAGGATGAGCGTCAGCTTGGCGAACTCGCTGGGCTGAAGCATCCGGCCAAGGCTCAGCTGGAACCAGGCCTTCACCTCGCGGATGGCGCTGGAGGTGACCAGCACCGCCAGCAGGAACACGACGACGCCCGCGTAATACAGCGGCGCGAAGGTCTTGAAATGCTCATAGGGGACGCTGATGATGAACCAGACGACCGCCGGCGAGGCCACGACGAAGATCGCCTGCCACGAACCGGTGTTGGAAGCCAGGATACGGTTCAGCAGCGGCAGGTCCGAGGACACGCCGGGGTCATAGGTCGCCACGGCGATCGCCAGCACGCCCATGATCATCAGCAGGTACATCGCGCCCAGCAGCAGGAAGTCGAAATGCGGCCGGGACCGCTTATCCTCAAATGCGATCATCATCAGTCCTCCAGCCACTTCCATATGCGCCGGAAGAGGTTCAGACGGGGCGGCACATAGTCTTCAACGGGCTTGTTCAACCCCTGCATCCGCTTCAGAACGTCCTCAACGGCGTTTCTGACCGGGATGTCATCCGATTCATACGCGGTTTTCCCCTCCAGCATCGCGCTGTACACCGTGTCCCCCTCCTCGACAGCACCCAGGAGCGGCAGATCCAGGACAAGCGCCTGCGCGCCGGGCTGCGGCAGGCCGCCTGAGAGGACCAGGTCCCTGTTGATCCGGTTGAGCAGCAGGAAGGGCCTGATCCCCGACGGAAACAGCAGGGAGGCCAGCTTCTCGGCGGCTCTCTGGGCAACCGGGTCAGGCGTTGATACGATCACCACCTCATCCGTGATGCCGGTGAAGTTCCGCACGCCGCGGCCCAGCCCGGCCGGCCCGTCGACCAGAACCAGGTCAAAGCGCTTCTTCAGCGTCGTCAGGATCTTTGCGAGGTCCTGCTTTTTGAAATCCTTCGGCTTCGCGCCCTGGCCGCCGACCAGCAGCCTGAGCGTGGGGTGGGAGGGGTGCCAGACCATCGCCCTGTCAAGGGGGCAGGTGCGGGCGACGACGTCGGAGAGGTCGTAGAGGACCTTATCCTGAAGGCCCAGCATCACGTCAAGGCTGCGCAGCCCGATGTCCCCGTCGATGAGGGCGACCCGCCGCCCCTGCTCCGCGGCGGCCACGGCAATGGCCGAAGACAGGGTGGACTTGCCCACGCCGCCCTTGCCGGAAATAAACAGAAAGCTTTTTCCCATGCCGGCCTCCTTACGGCATCAGCTGGTTGCCGGGTACGACCGGCACGTCGCCGGTCTGTTTTTTTCTGTCATCCATCCACCAGCCGATGAAGTCGCGCGCGGCGCGCGTCGCTTCGGCGCCGGCCTTCCCGTTGGGGATCAGGACGACCACGGCGATCTCGGCGGACGTCGAGAACGGCGCCAGCGCCACGAACCACCCGTTGTTCTCCAGGTCCAGCTTGATGCCGCCGATGGTCACCTGGGAAGTGCCGGTCTTTGCCCACAGTTCGTCCGTATACGCCCAGTCGCTGAAGTAGCGCTTCGCGGTCCCCTGCTCGTCGACCACGCCCTTCATGCCTTCCTTGATGTAGGGGAGGTAGGGCTCCGCCCCCGCCAGGGTGCCGAACACGCTGGGCTGGTACTGGTTGAGGATCTCCCCCTCCGGGGATACGATGGAGTCGATGATGGACAGGTTGTAGACGATGCCGCCGTTGGCCAGCGCCGCCACATAGCGGGAGACCGCTACGGGCGTGAGCAGGGTGATGGACTGGCCGATGGCCATCTGCACTTCCAGGCTGCCGCCCCATTTGATGTCGTTGAGCGCATACCAGATCTCCCCGATGACGGCCTGCAGCCAGACCATGTCGCGGGTCATGTTGAGTTCCGCCATCAGGATGGGGCGCATCGCGTCGGGCCATTTGTCCTGCGAGGTGGTCAGCGCCATGTCCATCAGCTGCTTGATGCAGGCGTCCAGCCGCACGTCGTCGTAGGTGATGCCGTAGCTGGAGCCGATGTTGCGCAGGTGCTGCTTGATCTTGGCGGCGGTCAGCACCGGACGGGAGGTTTCCTGCTGGTTCACGGGGACCGTCGGGTCGTACAGGGACGTCTGATTGCCCACGACGCTGCGCGTTTCGCCCGGAAGCTGGACGCCGGTGCGGGTGGTCAGCCCCATCTTGGCCGCGTACTGATACAGAAGGTTGCTGCCGGTGTCCCCGTAGAGCTTCCACGCCAGGGTATAGAAGTAGAAGTTGCAGGACTTGGACAGCCCGCTGACGATGTTGAGGTTGGCGTGGTCCTTGCGGTAGCCCTTGGCGATCCAGCAGACCGGCGCGTCCTCCTCCTTGGTCGTATATTTCATGAAGGGCCCCGTGTCCGTGATCTCCTCGTCGACCGTCAGCCGTCCGTTGGTGAGCGCGGCCAGGCCCGTGACCATCTTGAAGATGGAGCCCGGCTCCGCCCTGGACTGGATGGCAAAGTTCCACAGTGGACGCCGCTCGTCCAGCAGGATCCCGGCCACCTCCTTGCCGCCGGCCACCATGGCGTTCAGGTCATAGGTGGGGTGCTGCGCCATGGCCAGGACGCGGCCCGTCTGGACCTCCAGCACGACCATGGTGCCCGTGTCCGCCAGCTGGAGAGGGTACTCGGTAAAATCACGCTGCTCGATCTTGGCCTTGTTCGTTTCCCGCCATGCGTCGCGGAACATTTCCCGCTCCTGGACGCCGCGCGTGTACTCGACGTTGGCGGCGATGGCGCGCTCCGCCTCCTGCTGATAGCTGGCGATGAGGGTGAGCTTGACGTTGTTCCCGTCGATGGGCTGGGTATAGCTCATCTGGCGCGTCAGGCGGCCCTGGTGGTCCTTTTCCATCACGCGGCTGCCGGTCCTGCTGGAGATGTTCGGCGTGAGCCAGTTCTCCATGGACTTCTCGATGCCGTCCTTGCCGATGATGTCGTTGAGCGCATAGCCCATGGGCTTGAGTTCCGTCGCGTAATTGTCCGACTCGCTGACAGGCCCCACGTAGCCGATCACCTGGGAGGCCAGGTTGCTGCGGGGATAGACCCGCTTCTCCCCCACCTGGATCCCCATGCCGGGCAGGGTCATGCCGCGGCCGGTGATCTCGGTCACCGCCTCAAAGGGAACGTCCCTGGCGATGATGATGGGCAGGGAGTTGAAGATGTTCATGCGCATCTCGGAGTACACCGCCATCACCTGACGGGCGGTCTCCTCATCGGTGCCGGGCTCAAGCTGATACAGCTTGAAGAGATGATCATAGCAGTCTTCCGCGGTGGGGTAGTTCCGCTGGGACAGATAGTGGTTCCCGCGCCACTGGCTCTCGCGGATGGCCCACGCCTTATCCGTGATCCCCTTGCCGAAGTTGAACTCCCACAGGGTGGTGTCGGGATTGCGCTGGATGACGAAATCATTGATCAGTTGCCCGCCGTAATCCCCGACGATCTTTTTCGTCTCCAGGATCGCCGGGGTGAAGTTGGCATAGCCCTTCTGATTCAGATCCGAGTTGGTCAGAAAGAAGGTGACGTGATATACGTCCTCGCTCATCGCCAGCACGACGGATTCCGCGTCGGTGATCATTCCCCGCTTCCCGGTGAGGCGGATGGTCTTGAAACGGTCGGACGTGGCGGCCGCCTGATACTGACCGGCATTGACGATCTGCAGGCTGTTCAGGCGGAAAAGGAGCGCGGAGAACAGCAGCACCACGGCGAGGGCGAACACAAGGTAACGCCTGGCGGTTGATTTCTCAATCTTCATGATCCTCATCCCCCCTCTCTTCATCGGAACCGTCGGGTGAAGGCGCGGGGCCCGCTTCGTCCCCGGCGGCTTTTTCAGCAGCTGTCTTCTTCCACTTTCCTTTCAGGAACCTGAATGACGGATCGGCGCTCCGGGGCGCTTCATCCGGCACAAGTGCCAGCTTGCGCAGAAGCTCCCGGCCGCCCGCGCCCTCTTCCTTCGCGTTTCCGAACACCGGCCCGCGGCGCTTCCTGTACAGCCCCAGGAAGGCGCGCGCGGGGAACATGCTCACGCAGCAGACCGCCGTATAGATCATAACATACATCGCGCGCAGGAAATGGCCGAACTCCACCCGGATTCCCACCAGGGCGATGTAGACCAGCATGACCCCCTCATACAGCAGCACAAGGGCGGAAGCGTTCAGCAGGATCCTCAGATGCGGATCCAGGTCATAGGGCGAATTGCGGCGGAAACGGAACCGGAACCGTTTGGGTTTCAATGAGGCCTTGATCTCCGCCGCCGCCTCGGGTCTCAGCTCACCGTACTCCCGGTGGATACGG
>CAZVSG010000039.1:13664-18974 GCA_964629345.1 uncultured Christensenella sp.
CTCGCGCTTGACGTCGGACATGTCGGCAAAGACCTGGGCGCACAGCAGCGCCAGAACGGGATAGATGATCACGTAAAACAACGGGATGGTCATCGCCATGGTCTCAAGCAGAATGCCCACCGCGGCCCCCGCGATGAAGGCGTACAGCTTGCCGTAGCTGACCGTCATCACGGCGATGGCGACCATGTTCAGATTGGGCATGACGCCCAGCACCTTCAGGTGCGGCATGGCCGCAGCCTGGAGAAGATAATACAGCAGAATGAGCAGCAGGGCCTTGAGGAGCTTGACGCCCGCCGTCCAGACGTGGCTTCCCCTTGCAAGCAGGCCGTTCATCCCTCGTCGTCCTCCACGGTCAACTCCTCGGGCGAGAAGGTCGGCGCCGGGGTGGGTGTGACGGGCGGGGGCGAGGGCTCCACAGTCGGCGTCGCGTCGATAATGGGGGGGGCGTTGTACTCAAATCCTTCCTCCGGGATCGGGCTTGGGGTCCCGCCAGGCGCGTCTGAGGGTGAAAGCGAGGGGGTCGGGGACGGCCCGGGCGTCGGGCTGGGGCTTGTTGAAGCGCCGGGAGACACCGCTGCCTCCGGCTGTCCGATCAGGGTAGGCACCGGCCGGATCGACGGGAGCGGGACAAAAGTCGGCGCAAGGGCGTCCAGCGCCTGGCGCTGCTGGGTATAGTTGGGGCGGTAGCGATAGACGATGACGTATTCGATGTGGTCGAAATCCGCGATGGGCTCCAGCACGATGTACTGCTTGGAGTCCTCCATCCCCCTGGTGCTTTCGCGCACCTTCCCGATGGGGATGCCTTTGGGCAGCTGGAGCCCCATGCCGCTGGTGACCACCAGGTCCCCCGGCCTGGGGAGCGTGGTATAGGACAGGTAATACATCCGGCAGTTCTTTTCCCCGTCGATGGCAAGGGTCCCGGACACGGTGCCGGGGTCGCGGTTGGACTGGATGATGGCGGCAACGGAGCAGCTGGTGTCGATGATGGCCTTGACCTTCGTGCTGTTCTCCATCGTGTCATAGGTGATGCCGACGAGGGCGCCCGGGACGACCACGGCCATGTTGTCCTCCACCCCGTGCTTTTTCCCGGCGTCCAGTGTCAGGGTAAAGGTGTAGTTGGACGTATCCCGTCCGATGATGTTGGCCTTGAGGCCGTTGAGGTTGGTGTTGCGCGCCAGCTCGTCATCCAGGTCCGCGTAGGCCTGCAGCTGCTGCTGAAGGGCGTTGGCCAGCATGGCCTGGTCGGTCAGCTCGTCCACCTTCTCGCGAAGGAGGTTGTACTCATATTCCAGGTTGCTGCGCCGTTTCAGGGTGCGCAGATAATCCGCGATGAAATCCGTCCCCGCCGCGAAGGCGTCCTGGATGGGGGTGATGACCCGCGCGACGGCCTCCCGGGGCGCCTTGAGAAGGGGGGTGTCAAAAAACTGCGAGAGGACCATGACGCCGATCACCGCGAGCAGAAGCAGCGCGACCACGGTCCCCAGCAGGCGGCTTAGGCCGCGCTGGCGCTCGGCGGAAGTCTGCGCCGGTTTCTGTTCGCGTTTGCCGCGGTCAACGGCCATCGAACGCTTCCTATCTGTTTTCATCACGCATGAAATTGGCTCGGGTCAGTCTGTGCAGGATCTCGGAGTTGTCCGCCATGTTGCCCACCCCCGCCGCCGCGGTCAGCATCGGGTCGCGGGCCAGGGTGATCGGAAGGCCCAGTTCGGACGCGAGGAAGCGGTCCAGCCCGTACAGCTGGGCCCCGCCGCCCATCAGGTAGATGCCCTTGCGCAGGATGTCCCCGCACAGCTCCGGCGGGGTCTTGTCCAGCACTTCACGGATGGTCTCCAGGATCATCAGGCAGGGGCCGCGGAGCGCCTCATAGAAGCGGTTGGAAGAGATCTCCGCGGTCTGGGGAAGGCCGGTGATCAGGTCGCGCCCGCGCACCACCACCTTGCGCTCCTCAGCGACCGGGAGCGCCGCGCCCCAGTCGATCTTGATGTCCTCCGCCATCCTGTCACCGATGAGCATGTTGTGGTCGTGCTTGATGAAATCGACCAGCACGGCGTCCATCCGGATGCCGGCGGTGGGGATGGAGCGGGACAGGACGGTGCCGCCCAGGGCGATCACCGCCACCTCCGTCGTGCCGCCCCCCACGTCCACGACCATGCTCCCCTCCGGCGCGAACACCGGCAGCCCGGAACCGTAGGCGGAGGCGAAGGGCTTGTCGATGAGGTGGATGGCGTTCTTGCGCGCCCCGGCGCTCGCGGCCGCCTCCCGGATCACACGGCGCTCGACGGGGGAGATGCGGCTGGGCACCGTGATATAGGCGCGGGGCCTGATCAGATGGGATACCCCGATGGCCTTGCGGATGAAATACTTCAGGATGGCTTCCGTCAGGTCAAAGTCCTTGACGGCCCCTTCCTGCAGCGGGCGCACGGCGACGTCGCCCGCGCCCGTCCTGCCGACCAGCGACAGAGCGTCCTGGCCGATGGCCTTGATGGTGCGTTTTTCCGAGCCGGATACGATCAGCAGCGTCGGCTCATTGATCTGTATGCCTTTCCCGCGGACGTAAACCAGGGTGTTGCTTGTCCCCAAATCAATCCCGATGTCGGGCGCGATGATGGCCATATGCTCTATTCCCGTCTGAAGATTGGATACGACACGTCCCGCAGCATGCTGCGGACCAGGGCTGTGGGCAGGCCGACAACGTTGGAATAGCTGCCGGAGATCTCCTCAACGAACATGCCGCCGAGCCCCTGGATTGCGTAGGCGCCCGCCTTGCCGAGGGGTTCCCCGCTTGCGCAGTAGAAGGCAATCTCCTCCTCGCTCAAACTGGAAAAGCGCACGTCCGTCACCGCGGTCCCCTCGATCAGTGTCTCCCCTGAGGCGACGCATACGCCGGTATACACCTGATGCACCCTGCCGGAGATCAGCCTGAGCATCCGGCAAGCGTCCTTCAGGTCCCTGGGCTTGCCGAGGACCTGATCCGCGGCGTATACGACGGTATCCGCGGCCAGGACAACGTCGCCCGGGAAGACCAGGGCGGCCGCCTGCGCCTTTCTCCGCGCGTGCAGCGCCGCCACCTCGCCCGGAAGGCCTTCGCCGTCCTCCTCCACGTCCGGGCTGAACACCTCATACGAAAGTCCCATCATGGACAGCAGTTCCTTCCGCCTGGGCGAGGAGGAAGCAAGGATCAATCGGCGCGGCACAGAGCCCCTCCTTTCGGGGTGGTTTGAACAGTATAGCATAAAATGAAGCAGAATGTTCTTATCTCTTTAACAATGCACACAACTTTGTCACAATAAGGAAACAGTCAGGCCGGGCCGATCGGGTCCGCCGGGGCGGGGATGCCGAACAGGGCGCAGGCGTTTTTGAGGGTCTGCTCCGCGATCTGAGCAAAGCTCACCCCGCGTACCTCCGCCAGGACACGGCAGACCCCGCTGACCTGTGATGGGTCGTTCCTTCTGCCCCTGAAAGGCTCCGGGGAGAGATAGGGGCTGTCGGTCTCGATCAGCAGCCGGTCCGCCCGGACCGCCTGCGCGGCCATCCTCAGTTTCCCGGCGTTTTTGAACGTCACGGACCCCGCGAAGGAGATATGGAAGCCGAGGCGCTGGTATTCCGCCGCGCTTTCCGCGCTTCCCGAGAAGCAGTGCAGCACGCCCCCGGGCAGCCTGCCTGCCCGCCGGTTCAGGATGTCCAGCATCGCGCCGTGCGCCTCGCGCACGTGAAGAACCACCGGCATTCCGGCCCCGTACGCCATGTCAAGCTGGCGCAGGAGCACCCGTTCCTGCGTGTCCCGCGGTGAAAAATCGTAATGGAAATCAAGCCCGGCCTCCCCCAGCGCGCGGACTTTGGGATCGGTGAGCAGTTCTCTGATTTCGGAAAAGTCCTCTTCCCCCGCCCTTAAGGCTTCGTGCGGATGGATCCCTGCGGCGGCCCAGATGAAGGGCCATCGGCGCGCCAGCGCGAGGGATGCCCTGGAGGAGGCGGCATCGCTGCCGCAGCTCAGGCAGGCGAAGATGCCGCGGCCCGGCAGCCCCGCGATCAGCCCGTCCCGGTCCGCGTCAAACCGCGCGTCGTCCAGGTGGCAGTGGGAATCGAACAGCAAGGCCGGATCGCTCAAGAGATGTCCGCCCCGTCCGCGGTCTCCCCGTCCACCGTGAGCAGTTTCAGCGCGCTTCCGTCCTCCCCCCCGGCGCACAGGAGCATTCCCTCGGACTTCACGCCCCTGATGTTCCTGGGCGCCAGGTTGGACAGCAGCACCAGCTGCCTGCCCACGAGCGCCTCGGGGCTGTATTGCTGCGCGATGCCGGAGAGGACCGTCCGCTCCTCATCCCCCAGGCTCAGCCGGAACCTGAGCAGCCTGTCGCTCTTTTCCACCTTTTCACAGCCGAGCACGCGCGCGACGCGCAGACGGATCTTCTGAAAATCATCGATCCCGATGGTCTTTTCGCTCACCTGCTCCTTTTTCTCTTCCCCGGCGGCTGCGGGGGCGGCCTTTCCCGCGTTCCGTTCCAGCTCGTTCTCCGCCTCAAGTTTCGGCAGGTCCGCGCCGATGTCGATGCGCGGGAACACCGCCTCGCCCTTCATCACGCGCTGCCCGGCGGGCGTTTTGCCGAAGGCAGAAAGGGACTCCCAGGTCTTCAGCCCCTCGTCCGAAACGCCCAGCTGGGCGAAGATCTTCTGCGGCGTCCCCGGCATGACCGGTGAGATCAGCACCGTGACAAAGCGCAGGCATTCGGCCAGGACGTACAGCACCG
Source organism: uncultured Christensenella sp. (assembly GCA_964629345.1). Lineage (GTDB taxonomy): Bacteria > Bacillota > Clostridia > Christensenellales > Aristaeellaceae > UBA6115. The sequence continues at coordinate 18,410 of CAZVSG010000039.1, forward strand.
TTGCCAGCCTCTCCCGCCCTTCCTCCGTCCGGCCCAGGATCCAGGGCTGCGTTTCATCAATGTAGCGGTTGCACGCGCCGATGCCCTTCCAGATCTCCCCCAGGGCCTGGGAGAACTGCAGCGCGTCCATTCCCTCCCCGACCTTTTGGGGCAGCGCCTCCGCCAGCGCGATGAGCGCCCTGTCCTCCTCCAGATACGCTCCCGGCGCGCGCACCGTGCCGGCAAAATACTTCTCGATCATCGCGACGGTTCGGCTCAGCAGGTTGCCCAGGTCGTTGGCCAGGTCGGAGTTGATGCGCTTCATCATCGCTTCGTTGGTATAGTTGCCGTCGGCGCCGAAGGGCATCTCCCGCATCAGGTAGTAGCGCAGCGCGTCGGCGCCGTAGCGCGCGACCACCGGGCGGGGATACACGACGTTGCCCTTGGACTTGGACATTTTGTCGTTGTTGAACAGCAGCCAGCCGTGCGCGAAGACCTGGCGGGGCAGGGGCAGGCCGAGGGCGTGCAGCATGATGGGCCAGTAGATGGTATGGAAACGCACGATCTCCTTGCCGACCAGATGGAC
>CAZVSG010000040.1:0-3246 GCA_964629345.1 uncultured Christensenella sp.
ATGACAAACGCGTTCACCGTCAAGAACCTGTCCTACCGCTACCCGAAGGCCAAGCAGGACGCTGTCTCCGGGCTGGACTTTGAGGTCAGAGAGGGCGAGATCTTCGGTCTGTTGGGCCCCTCGGGCGCCGGCAAGTCCACCACGCAGAAGATCCTCACCAAGCTGCTGGAGGATTACAGGGGCAGCATCCAGTGCTTCGGGGAGGACCTGCGCCAGACCGGCAAGGCCTATTATGAGCAGATCGGCGTTGGGTTTGAGATGCCGGTGCATTTCACCAAGCTCACCGCGATGGAGAACATGAACTTCTTCCGGGGCTTTTACACAAAGGGCGCGGACGTCCAGGCGCTGCTCACCCGCGTGGGCCTGTGGGAGTACCGCGACGTCCGGGTCGGCGAGTATTCCAAGGGGATGAAGGTCCGGCTGAACTTCGTGCGCGCGATGCTCAACGCGCCGCGCATCCTGTTCCTCGACGAGGTCACCAACGGGCTGGACCCGGCGAACGCCCGGATCATCAAGGACATGATATCGGAGTTCAGAGACGGCGGCGGCACGGTCTTCCTGACCACGCACCTGATGAGCGACGTGGAGCAATTGTGCGACCGCGTGGCCTTCTGCGTGCAGGGAAAGCTGGCGGAGGTCGCAACACCCCGGGAACTGAAGCTGCGCTACGGCAGCCGGGAGGTCACCGTCGAGTACCGCGAGGCAGGAGGGGTAAAGAAGCGCAGCTTCCCGATGGAGGGCATCGGCGCGAACGCGGAGTTCCTCAGCCTGCTTACGGAAAAGGAGATCGAGACCCTGCACAGCGGGGAGACGAGCATGGAGGACATCTTCATCCGGGTGACGGGGGTGAAGGTGGCATGAACGCACTTTTCAGGCTGTTCAGAGGTGAGATGAAGCGGATGGTGAGCTACAGGATCCTGCCGGTCGCCCTGGGGGCCTCGCTGATCTGGGTAGGCCTCTTCGCGCTGCTGTCCGCCATGGAGTCCCGGCGGTTCGCGTCGCTTCTGCTGTACACCGATTCCGGGCTGATGAGCCTGCTGCTCGCCGGCGCCTTCCACCACCTGGAACGCACGGACGGAACGGTCAAGACCATGCTGGTGCTGCCGGTGCCCACCGGGGCCATCCTGCTGGCCAAGGCGATGGCGGCGGCGGCGCTGGGGCTGCTCTCCGCCCTGGTGCTCTCCCTGGCCCTGTTCTTCCTGCACGGCATCCGTCTGGACTATCCGCTCCTGGCGCTGTTCACCCTGCTCACCGCCGCGGCCCACGCAGGCATCGGCCTGGCGCTGGCGCTGAGGAGCCGGGACTTCTCAGTCACCCTGGGCTGGGTGATGCTGTTCATGCTGCTCTCCCTGCTGCCGGTGATCCTCGACCTGACCGGCGCGATCCCGGAATCCTTCACGTGGACCGCGCTGCTCTCCCCCTCCGGAGCCGCGACGGAAGCGCTGGACTATGCCGCCGGCAACGCGTCCGATCCCCTGCGGGCGGCGCTGGGCGCCGCCTGGCTCGCGCTGATCGCGCTTTTCCTTTACCGCATCCCCGTGCTCAGGCTGTTCAGGCGCCCTGCCTGCGTGGAGTAAGGCTTATGAACAAATACGGTAAGCTCCTGCGATATGAACTCAAGGGCATCCTGCGCGACCCCATGACGCTGATGATGCTCGCTTTCCCGGTGCTGCTGCTGGCCCTGTCCTGCTTCGTGTTCCCCCGCGTGATCCAGGGCCTGCCCCCGATGGAGGCCTTCGCCGCCCGGACCGTTTCCCTGCTGATGGTGCTGTTCATCTCCGCCTTCGGCGGGATCATGGCCGGCTCGATGGCCACCTTCCAGCTGCTGGACCACAAGGACGAGCACACCCTGCACACCATCGCGGCGACGCCCCTGGGCCTGTCCGGCTATCTCCTCTTCAAGATGTCCTACGTGCTGCTCCTGTCCGTCCTGAGCGTGTTCCTGGTGCTCCAGGGCACCAAATGGCTGGCTGCGGAGGCCTATACGATGATGGGCGAGCGGCTGCTGGACCGGGTCAGCACGCCGCAGATCCTGCTCTACAGCCTGTCCTCCGGCCTCCTGGCGCCGGTGCTGGCGCTGCTGATGGGCGGGATCGCCAGGAACAAGGTGGAAGGCTTTGCCTGGATCAAGGGCTCCGGCCTGCTGATCTTCATCCCCCTGCTGCTGGTCCTGCCGGCCTTTCAGGGCGCCCGGCAGTACATCCTGGGCATATTCCCCAACTTCTGGGCCGCGAAAGGCCTCGCTATGGTACTGCTGAAGGAAAGCGACCCCAACAACCTGGGCTTCGGGCTGTACCTGCTTTTCGGTGCGGTGTACAGCCTGCTGCTGCTCGCCGCTGCCTTCCGCCTGTTTCTGAAGAAGCAGCAATATTAGATAGAGTGGAAAAAAGCGGCATCAACCGCCGCTTTGAGTGTCGGCAAAGTGTCTGAGGACACTTTGTCATTCTGGAAGAACGGGCATTTTCACTTGGTCGCTGCGCTCCCGGTCAGTGAAAATGCAAGGAATGAATTGCTTCGCAATTCTCCCCGCCCGACAGGCATTGCCGGGCGATACGATTGCAGTCAGAGGGCTGCGCCCTCTGAAACTCCCTTGAATATCGTTTATCGACAGTCTTGGTCCCTTTGTATTTTCCATTTAGGCATAAAGCCGCCGGGCGCAGCGCTGCGCCCGGCGGGAGGTTACTCGCCTCAGTCCAGCCTGTCCCCGAGGATAAAGCCGCGCAGAGGCTGGCCGTCCAGGAAGTCGGGCACCTCGACGTAGACGTAGCGTTCGTTGTCCCTGAAATAGGCCAGGAGATAGACGGCGGATCCGGCAGGGATCTCGGCGAAGGAGTCCGGCGAGATGACGGGGTCGTCATTCACCGGGGCTTCGGAGAGCAGGGTATGCGGCTCATAGGCCAGCAGCAGCTCCTCAGTGGCGACGCCCTCCGGCAGCGCGGCCCTGGTGATGAACCCGATGCGGTAACCGCCGTCGGTGGTGCCGTAGCCGATCAGGATCCAGTCGCCGGCCGCGCCGTAGAGCCTGCAGGTGCCCCCGCCGAGGGTGGCGTTCTCCACCCGGTAATAGTGCTCGCCCGGACCCGAATATACCGGGTAGACGCCCTCCCTGAAACGCAGGGTCTGATACTCCGGCAGGTAAGGCACCTCCGCCGCGGGCGTCGCGGTCGGCTCGGCCGTCGGTTCAGGTGTCGGTTCCGCTGTCGGTTCCGGTGTCGGTTCGGGCGTCGGCTCCGGTGTCGGTTCTGC
>CAZVSG010000040.1:3369-4812 GCA_964629345.1 uncultured Christensenella sp.
CGGTTCGGGCGTCGGTTCCGCTGTCGGCGTCGGTGTCGGTTCAGCCGTAGGCTCCGCGGTCGGTTCAGCCGTCGGTGCGGCTGTCGGCTCCGATGTGGGGGATACCGTCTGTTCTGCGGTCGGTACCGGCGTTGGGGTGGGCGCTGCCGTCGGAGAAACGGTGACTGTCGGCGCTGCAGTGGGAATCAGTGTCGGCGTCGGGGTGACCGGGGGAATGGTTGCCTGGAGAGAATAGGTGAAGGTGACCGAAGCCGGGCTGACGGTCCCTGAGGAGGACACGGTAACCGTCACCTGGGAAGCGCCGGTCAGAAGATAGCCCTGCGGTACGCGCGAGGAATCGGCGCGCACGGTGGTGCGCCCCTCGGACAGGGTCAGCACCTCTGTGTACAGCCGCTCTCCGGCCGCGCTCATGTAATAGACGGGGATGTTGGCCGTGACGGGGGGCCTTGCGGTGGGTGGGGGCGTCACGTCGACCGGCGCGAAGACCACGTTCGGGTCATAATACAGCTTGCTGAGGGTCTGTCTCCCCGCGATGCCGTCAACGGCAAGGTTGTTGTAAGTCTGGAAACGCCTCACCGCGCGCAGGGTCCCCTGGCCGAAGACGCCGTCGACCGCGCCCGCCAGATAGCCCAGCTCCTTCAGCCGTGTCTGCATGATCCGCACATTCTCGCCCCTGTCCCCGATGTACAGGGTCGTCAGGATCGGGGTCGCGGTGGGCGCAGGCGTCGGCGCGGGCACATAGGGGGTAAAGACCGGGGCGGGCGTCGCCGTCACCACCGGTACGGGGGTGGGAATGACGGTGGGCATGGGGGTCAGGGCCGGGGCGAGAGCCGTGGAGGAAGTGAGAAGAACGGTCATGTAGACCAGCAGCGTTTTGATCAGATCCATCCTGTTCAGCTCCTTTTGGCGTCGATTCCTTCAAGCACCTAACGAAACAGGGACCCGTTTTCATCCGCAGGGCTATAGGGTGATGAACCGCTCGAACTCCGGCATGATGCCGATGCCGTCGGGATAATGCGCGGCGAACTGCGGCACGGCGTGGCTGGGGAAGGAATTGCCCTCGATCAGCAGCGGGCCGTCCTGCGTGATCGCCACGTCCCAGGCGACGAAACGCACCTGGGGCACCACGCGCATGGCCTGAAGGCACATCGCCTTGGCCTCCTCAAAACAGGGCACCTGAAAGCCGGGGATCCCCGTGCCTGTCAGCGGGTGGCGGGCGTACTCGCGTCCCTTCTTGTCCGCGGCGATGGAGTTGAGCGTCCCGGTCTGCAGATCGACCCGCGCGGCCATCCCGCCCGCGTCGATGTTGTCCATCACCCTGCCGTTGCCGATGCGCAGGAAGGCGTACACGATCCCCTCCGCCTTGTCGCCCAGCAGGGTCGCGATCCGGACCGTGTTCACGCTCCCGGGATACAGCCTCGCCATTTCCTCATGCTGGACGAC
>CAZVSG010000040.1:4822-15108 GCA_964629345.1 uncultured Christensenella sp.
CTCCTCAACGATGCAGTCGCCCTTCCCCTTCAGACGGCTGAGGAAGGCGGAGATGTCGGCGAAATCCTCCGGTTCGACGCGCTCCACGCCCACGCCGCTGGAACCCTCGAGTGGTTTGACAAACAGCGGGCCCTTGCCCCGGCAGAAGGCGGCCAGCGCTTCGGCCGTCAGGTTTCCGTCCGCCCTGATCCAGCCGCGCTTCACCCATGCCGCGAAGGTTTGGTTGAAGACGCATTTGTCATCAAAAAAGTGCCAGTACGCCTTGTCATTCATGCGCCTGACGATGCCGTTGCTGATGCCGCGGGTGATGACGGTGCCCCGCTGAAACGCGTTGAGGCGGTCCATCCGCGCGATCTTGTAGTCCATATACCCGGCGTTGTAGCGCACGCCGCACCAGAGCAGATCCAATAAAAGCCATGCGGAGTTTTTTCCGGTACGTTCCCTCAGCTCCCTGAAGACCCCGCTGAAGCGGCCAAAATCCATCCTCACAAGCCTTTTTAGGAAAAACAGGATCCTGTTCATCGCTATACGTTGAAGCGGAACAGCGTCACGTCGCCGTCCTGCATCACATAATCCTTTCCACAGCTCTGCACCAGGCCCTTCTCCCGGCAGTGGGTCATCCCACCCAGGCGCAGCAGCGACTCATAGGGGACGACTTCCGCGCGGATGAACCCTCGTTCAAAGTCGGTATGGATCTTTCCCGCCGCCTGCGGGGCTTTGGTCCCTGCCTTGATGGTCCAAGCGCGGCACTCATCCTCCCCCGCGGTGAGGAAGGAGATCAGGCCCAGCAGCCGGTAGCTGGCGTGGATCAGCCTGTCCAGCCCGCTCTCCCCGATGCCCAGTTCGCTGAGGAACAGCTCCTTTTCCTCCTCCGGCAGCCCGGCGATCTCCTCTTCGATTTTGGCGCTGATGACGATCACTTCGGCATGCTCCGCCGCCGCCCGCTCCATCACCTTTCTGACCAGGGGCAGGGACTGCGGATCCTTGCTGACGTCTTCTTCGGCGATGTTGGCGGCATAGATGACGGGCTTGTCCGTCAGCAGGAACCAGCCCTCCGCGATCTCCTTCTCCTCCGGGGTGAGCGCGCAGAGCCGGGCGGGTCTCTCCCCTTCCAGCACTGCCAGAAGTTTGTCCGCGACCGCGGCCTCTTCCTCAAACTTCCTGTCCCCGGTCTTGAACATTTTGCGCGCCTTCTCCCCGCGCCTGGCCACCGTGTCCATGTCCGCCAGGATCAGCTCGATCCCGACGGTCTCCATGTCGCGAAGCGGATCCACGCCGCCGTCCACGTGCACCACGTTCGCGTCCTCAAAGCAGCGCACCACGTGCACCAGGGCGTCCACCTCCCTGATGTGGGAGAGGAAGCGGTTGCCAAGCCCCTCGCCTTTGCTGGCGCCGCGGACCAGCCCCGCGATGTCCACAAACTCGACCGAGGCATAGGTGGTCTTTTTGGGGTGATACATCTCCGCCAGCCCCTTGACCCGCGCGTCCGGCACCGCGACCACGCCGGTGTTGGGCTCAATGGTGCAGAAGGGGTAGTTGGGCGCCTGCGCGCCCGCGTTGGTGATCGCGTTGAACAGCGTGCTCTTGCCTACGTTGGGCAATCCGACGATACCCAGTTTCATCAGCTCTTCGCCTCCAATTTCCCGCCCATTATACCGGGTATGCGAACGTTCCGCAATGAAGCGCGGCAATTCAAAAGCCGCCCCGGCAAATCCGGAGCGGCTGTTGTGCGAAAACGGCTCAGGCCTGCGTTTCCGAGGAGGCCTTCGGCATCGCGCGCAGCACCTTGCCGCTGCGCAGGCAGCGGGTGCACACGTTCAAACGCCTGGGGCTGCCGTCCTTCATCACGCGCACGTGCTGGACGTTGGGCGCCCAGACGCGGTTGCTCTTGCGGTTTGAATGGCTGACCTTATGGCCGCTCATCGTTCCCCGTTCGCAGACTTCACAGAAATTTCCCATTTCCTATCCCTCCGTTCGAGGTCTCGCGCGGGCCCCTGTCAGGTCTCCGCGGTGACAGCCCTGTTAAGATACCACATTCCTTTTCCAGGCGCAAGCGTTTTTTTGCCGTCCGGAGGCGGGGTGATCGGAAAAGGACCGGGTAGGATGACCGGGGGTTCCAGCGGCGTTCTTGACAGGTGAAGCAGTCCTGGAATAGAATGGCGGTGAGATATCTGCCGTCACTCCGGGCGGATGGCGTAGCCATATCAGGTTGATATCCGATCATTCCGCAGCAGCCCAGACCAGTTGAAACGCAGTCTTCCGCAGCACACTGCGCTGTGTTGGCATACCGTCGCTGCATCTCCTGATGGTTTGATCGCACAGGCATTCAGGAAAGGGAGACGGTTTTCCTGTACCATCGCCCCGGCAGCACGGGTACCTCCGCTGCACCAGTGCGAAGGGATCCCTGTTAGAGGGTTACCTGGGTTACTGCGCGAACCGTTCAACAAGCCAAATCGCGCTTGGCTGGGAAGGAAGGCCGGCATGGAACAGACCATTCTCTCGGCATTGATCAACAACGCCGCGATCCTGCTTGTCCTCACTTTTATCTACGAGCTGACCTACCGGCTTCCTTCCAGATACAACCGAAGAAAGCCGTTCATCAGCGGCCTTATGATCGCGGCGATCTGCATTGGCGTCATGCTGATGCCCTTCAAGCTCCGGCCCGGTCTGGTCTATGACACGCGGACGATCCTCCTCAGCGTAGCCGGACTGACCTTTGGTTTGATTCCAACGGCCATTGCCGCGTGCGCCGCGGCCGTCTTCAGGATCATCACAGGCGGGCCCGGCGTCCTGCCCGGGCTTGCGACCATCCTGACCAGCTCCCTGATCGGGCTTGCCTGGCGGCGTTTCACTCCTGTCCCGTCAAGAAAATGGCGCTGGCTGAACATCCTGCTCATGGGCATCACCGTTCACGCCGTGATGCTGGCCTGCATGCTTCTCCTTCCATACCCCGACAGACTCTCCGTCATCGGGATCATTGCCCTGCCGGTGATGGTCATCTACCCCATCGCCTCCGTTCTGCTCGGCCTTCTTCTCTTACAGCAGCGGGATTATCGAAGCATCCAGGACCAGCTGAAAAAGTCCGAGGAACGGTTCAGGCTCCTCTTTGACAAGGCCCCCCTGGGGTATCAGTCGCTGGATGCGGACGGAAACATCATCGATGTGAACGAACAGTGGCTGGATACCTTCGGGTATTCCAGGAAGGAGGCCATCGGCAAATGGTTCGGTGACCTCTTCGCACCGGAACACAGAGACTCGTTCCGACATTGTCTTGCTGCTCTTAAGGAACAGGGATATGTTCAAGTCGAGCATGAGGTTCTTCACAGGAGCGGAAGGTCGATTTCCCTTTCATTTGTAGGAAAAGCGAGGTACGGCGCGGACGGGGCGTTCCAGCAGACCCACTGCATCCTTCAGGACATCACCAAGCAGAAGACAGCCGAGGAAAATCTCCGGGTCAGCGAAGAGAAGCACCGGCGGCTTTACGAAACGATGGCATTAGGGATCGTCTACCAGGCGGCGGACGGCGCGATCATTTCCGCCAACCCCGCTGCCGAGCGCATCCTGGGGCTGACGTTTGACCAGATGCAGGGAAAAACATCGATGGACCCGGGATGGAGGGCCGTCCGGGAGGATGGCTCGGCGCTTTTGGGATCGGAGCATCCGGCCATGGTGGCCCTGAGGACCGGTAAACCGTTCGGCCCCTTCCTGATGGGGGTCTACCAGCCGAAGATCGATGACACTGTCTGGCTGTCCATCAACGCCATCCCCCTGTTCCGCCCGGGCGAACCTTCCCCTTATCAGGTTTATGCCACCTTCCAGGACATCACCGCCGAACGCCGGGCCAGGCAGAATTACCAGCAATTGTTCCATGAGATGGTGGATGCCTTTGCGCTGCATGAGATCATCTGCGATGAAGCGGGAACACCCGTCGACTACCGATTCCTGACCGTGAACCCGGCGTTTGAACAGATGACCGGTCTGAAAGCCGAAGACATCCAGGGCAGGACGGTCCTGGATGTCCTGCCGGACACGGAACCCTTCTGGATCGAGACCTACGGAAAAGTGGCGCTGACCGGCGAACCGGTCAGATTCGGGAGTCACTCCGCCGCATCCGGCAAGTATTATGAGGTCAGCGCCTATTGTCCCTCATTGAATCAATTTGCCTGTACTTTCTCCGACGTCACACAGCGCGTCCGGGCCGAAGAGGAGACGGGAAGGATCCTATCCAGGCTCCGGAGCCTGATGGACAACAGCCCCAGCCCCATCGTGATCCTGGACGAGACGGGAAAGATCATCGAGGTGTCGGAGACCACGAAGAACGTTCTGGGGCTGTCGGAAAACGCCCTTCCTGCGGCGGCGCCGCCGCAGATCACGGAGAAGATCCGGCGCATCCTGCAGCAGGCGCCGGATCAGGGAAGTTACATTGAAAGCATTGACGTATATGAGTTCGGCGGCAGAAAGCGATCCTTTGAAAGCCGCCTTTTTCCGATCCATTCCCTCTCTCTCCCCAAAAGGCTGTTCGGCTATCTTGCCATTGACGTGACAGAACGCAGGATGGCGGAACAGGCCCTGAAAGAAAGCGAGGAGAAGTACAGCAGCTATATCAGCAATTCCCCCTTCGGAATCTTCGTCGTCGACGGCAAAGGGCAGTATGTCGAAGCGAACCGCTCCGGCGCCGCGATCACAGGCTACAGCATCCAACAGCTCCTAAAAATGAACATCCGCGACATCACCGCGGAGGAATCCCTGCCCTCAGCCCTGCAGCACTTCGGGAACATGAAAATCACCGGTCACATGAGCGCGGAACTGAAGTTTGTCCATCAGGACGGATCCATCCGCTGGTGGACGGTCGACGCGGTGCGGCTCTCAGAAGACAGGTATCTCGGTTTCTCAGCGGACATCACGGAAAAGAAGAACGCGGAAGCGGATCTGCTGCACATCAGCATCCACGATTACCTGACAGGACTGTATAACCGGAGATACTTTGAGTCGGAGATGGAACGGGCAGATACGGAAAGCCAGCTGCCGCTGTCCGTGATGATCGGGGACATCAACGGCGTCAAGCTGGTCAACGACGCCTTCGGCCACAGCGAAGGCGACAGGCTGATCGCGCAGTCCGCGAAAATCATCGCCGGCTGCTCCCGTCCGGGGGATACGGTGGCAAGGATCGGGGGGGATGAGTTCGCCATCCTGATGCCGAAAACCGACAACGTCACCGCGCTGGGCGTGCTGACCGACATCAAAGCTGCGCTGGCGGCCCTGAACGCGAACGGCCCTGAGGAGAAGTTTGAGTACAGCGTATCCCTGGGGTTTGCCACCAAAAGGAAGGCTGATGAAGACATCCAGAGCATCCTCAGGATCGCCGAGGAATACATGTATCAGCGCAAACTGCTGGAGCATAACAGCTCCCACAGCAAGATCATCTCCTCGATCAAGGCCGCGATGATCGCAAAAAACCAGGAGACTGAAGACCATGCCGAGAGAATGGCTTTCCTGTCCAGGATCATCGCGATCGATATGAACCTCTCAGCGGCGGAACAGGACAGGCTGGAACTGCTCGCGGCCCTGCACGATATCGGAAAGGTCGGCATCAGCGAACGGATCCTGATCAAACAGGGGAGCCTGAATGAGGATGAATGGGTGGAGATCAAGAGGCATCCGGAAATCGGCTACAGGATCGCGATCTCGACCCCGGAGCTGATCCCGATCGCCGAAAGCATCCTCTGCCACCACGAACGCTGGGACGGCCAGGGGTATCCCCAGGGGCTGGGCGGGGAAACCATCCCATTGCTGTCCCGCATCCTTGCGGTCGTGGATGCATATGACGCCATGACGCATGACAGGCCGTACCGGAAAGCCATGACGCACGAGGAGGCCGTCGCGGAGATCACGGCAAACGCCTCCAAGCAGTTCGATCCGCGCATCGTCGACGTGTTTCTCCAGAAACTCAAGGAGAGGAAGCCTCGCCCCGATGACAGGGGAACAGAATGATGATCCTGTGCTGAGTCAATGCGCGGGCGGGCCGTTCATCCGCCGTTCCCGGCCCGCCGGCCCCGTCCGTTCCGTTCCGCCACAGCCCTGAGCATCCTGCCCGGGGCTTTTTTGACGGCCCTGACGGCAGGCCTGAGCGCACGGCGCAGGGACAGGGCCGTTTTTTGGTGCCAGGGCAGGCGTCTCCATGCCGCCGCATAACATTCCCAGGCCGTCAGTAGAACTGACGGCTCCGGGGGCTTGTGCCCGTAGACCAAGGCGCTCTGGGCGGCGGCCATGCGCAACAGCGCCGCGTCCCCGGCAGAGATCCGTGCGGCGTAGCCCATCGGCGTTTCGTGTGGAAGGATGCCCTCGCCCCGCGCCGCGCGGGTCTCCAGCAGCGCCTGCCAGTAAAGCTTCAGGACCGCGTCGGGTGTTTTCAGCCGCTTCTCCCTGCGCTCCGGGGTCTCCTCCCGCATGCGCCAGATCAGCAGCGCGAGCAGGGCAAGCAGCAGCAGCCACCAGGGGAAGGAAGGCGTGTCCGGGCTGACCGGATCCGCTTCCCGTTCCGGCTGCCCGGGCTCAGGCGTCGGGATCTGCCCCTCCGGCATTGGAGAGGGACTGGGCGTTTCATGCTGCTCCGGCTCAGGCGAAGGTTCCGGGCTGGGGCTGGGCGAAGGCGAGGGGGAGGGCGATGGCGTCGGAGGGGTACCGGGCGGCGGCTGATCCCCGCTGTTTTGGCGGCCGTCCCCGTCGTCCCCCGCAGTCGGATCAAAGGTGACCCAGCCAAGTCCCTGGATGTAGATCTCCGTCCAGGCATGGGCGTTCTCCCCGGTGAGCGTTACGCTGCCCGTTTCCCCCGGTGTGGCCCGGAAGCCCTCGACGTAGCGCGCGGGCAGCCCCAGCGAACGGGCAAGCACGGTCATCGCGGAGGCAAAATAGGTGCAGTACCCCGCCTTGACGTCAAAGAGGAAGTGGGAGACAAAGTCCAGGTGCTCCGGCGCGTCGGGCACGTCCAGCGAATAGGCGTAGTTGCTCTTCAGGAATCGCATCAGCGTCAGCCCGCGTTGATACGCATCATCGGCGTCTCCGGCGATCTCCCGTGCCAGGCTGATGATGATGCCGTCCCTGTGAAGGTGTTCGGGCAGCTGTGTGTATTCATCAGCTACCCCCGCCGCCCTCCCCTCCCCGGCAGAGGACAGCATCGCCGCCAGCGCGTCTGTGCGCGGCTGGCCCGCGACGTAGGGCTCGTAGCGGAAAGAGTAGGTATCCCCGTTTTCCAGGTCATGGGTGATGAACAGCTCGGAGGAGGCGTTGAAATAAGCCACCATGCCTCCGCCCAGGCTGACGCCGCGGAGACGCTGGGGCACAAAGAGGGTGGAGGGCATCCCGCTGAGCATCGTGACAGAGGCCGCGCGTTCCTCCACCCTGTCCTTCACCGGCAGGTCTTCGTTGAACAGGCTGGCCTTCAGCCCCGCGAACCGCATGGCGGTCCATCCGTAGCGCTCATTGGAGAGGGTGTCAAACCAGGCGCGGCCGTTGTACATGTCCAGCGCCGTGCCGCGCAGGTACACCGTCTCCTCCGCCTGGACCGTCATCACGGGGGCCCGGGAGATGTCCGGCCGCCCGCCCAGGCCGCGCTCGCCCATGGGCTGATACCCCTGGGAACCCAGGGAGAACATGTTCCTCGTGTCGGTAAAGAAGAACGTGTCCTCGATCAGCCGCCTGAGGCTGTCCGCCATCTTCTCCGCCGCGGGGACCGTCTGCCGGTATGCCGGCGTCAGGGCGAAAGCCAGCAGGGCCAGCGCAAGGGCAAGGGCCGGCACGCGAAGCCAGTCTGCCTTTGCCCGCGCGCCCTTCATCTCCCCCGCGCCGTCCCTGCTGGTATAGGCGTACAGCAGCGGCAGGCAAAGCGCGGCCGGGAAATACAGCATCATGCTCCCCCGCGCGCCAAGGAACCAGGTCATCATGAGAGGCGTGATCAGCAGGGGGATCGAAAAGGCGGGTTCCCCCTCCATCAGCAGCCGCGCGTACAGGGCCAGCAGAAGCGGGATGAGGGGCAGCAGCGCGTCAAAGTAGATCACCGCGGCGTCACGGAATGCGACGCCGGAATCAAGCGAGAGGATCAGCGACCAGAGGCGCGCGGGAGCAGAACCCCTCAGGCCGAAGGCCGCCAGCAGGAAGACCCCGACGGCAACAGGCGGCGCCAGCCACTTGAGCCGTTTGGGGATCGCGGTGTACAGGCTGGTCACAGCAGCCCACAGCAGCGCGAAAAGCGCCGCAATGCCTTCCTCGGCGCGCATCCCTAGGGCGTCCAGCAGCGGCCGGGTCAGCGCCCAGGCGACCAGGGCGGTCAGGGCCGCCGCGCCGATCCTCCCCGTGAGCAGTCTACGCAGGCGTGACATAGCACACCTCCACCAGATGCTGCTGCAGCCGGGCGATCAGGGGGGCGTAGCGCTCATCCCCGGCGGAAAAGGTGATCAGGTAAAAGCGCACGCTGGGCCCGGAGGCGCGGATGTTTTTGACGCCTTCGACGATGTCCCAGTCAAGCCGCGTCGTGATGACCACCGTGGCGCCGGTCCTGCGCATCCGGCGCAGCTCCAGGTTGAGCACGCGGTGGAAAGGTTCTCCGCCCCTGAAGAGCTGGAAAGCCAGCTCCTCCTTCAGCAGCGGCAGGGAACCTGAGCGGTCGGCATGGAACTCGCTCTGCCTCGCGCCGTACAGCGGCAGGCGCACGGGATGCCCGGCTGCCATCTGCATCCCGGCCACGGCAAGCGCGGTCTCGCACAGGGTGTCCCGCAGCCGCAGGCTGCCGTCAGGGACTCCTTCCCCCAGGACAGGATCGCTGCAGTCCATCAGGACCAGCGTGTCCGGGGGCGCCGGCACCTCAAAGCGCCTTACGACCAGTTCCCGTGTCCTGATGGACAGCTTCCAGTGGATGCGCTTGAAGGGATCCCCCTGCCGGTAAGCGCGGGTGTCCTCCGGCGAGGTCACGTCCTCCCCCGTGCGGTTGGGCAGGGCGCGGCCGTCATCCATCCGGGCGAACACGATCGGCTGGACCTCAAAACTCAGCGGAAGCACAGCCACCTCCGGCAGCGCCATCCTCACCTTCCCGGAGATATGGAACAAACCGAACACGTCGGTGAACACCAGCGCGTCAGCCCCGCAGCGCCATACGCCCACATGCGGGAAACGGAGGGGGAAGGACATTTCCTGCGGCCTGCGGAAGCCCGCTCGCATCAGGACCCGGTTGTCCCCCCCGGGCAGGGACAGTCTGAGGGCAACAGGTCCCAGGGGCAGGGGGCATTTCGTTTTCAGCCCCACTGTCAAGGCGCCGGTCCCGCCGCGGTCCGCCTTCAGGCAGTCCGTCCCCTGGATCAGGACGGTCAGCCCTCTCCCAAGCAGCACACTGAGGAGGGCATAGAGGATCATCAGGAGAATGGTCCAGGAAAGAAAATAAAAAAGCGGCCCGCCAAGGGACAGGGCCGAAAGCCCCGTCACCGCGAGCACGCTCAGCGCCGCATACAGGCGGCCACTCATCCCTTTGCGCCGGGCACCGGCAGGCTGTCGATGAGGTGGGAAAGGATGCCCTCGGCGGAAATGCCCTTCATGCGCGCCTCCGGCGTGAGGATGAGCCGGTGGGACAGCACGCTGTGGGCCATGCGGCGGACGTCATCCGGCAGGATATAGCTGCGCCCGGCCAGAATGGCGCAGGCCTGCGCCGAGCGGATGAGCGCGATGGCTCCCCGGGGGGAAACGCCCAGCTGGATGGAGGGATGGCTGCGGGTGGCGGCGGCGATGGTGGCGACGTAGGAGCGCACTTCGCGGCTGCAGTACACGGTGCCGACCAGCTCCTGCAATTGCAGGATCTCCTCCGCGCGGCAAACGGGCAGCAATGACTTCAGCGGCGACTCGGAGCTTGAGAAGCGGTCCAGCACGTCCATCTCCTCCTCAATGGAGGGATAGCCGATCATGATGCGCAGGAAAAACCGGTCCATCTGCGCCTCAGGCAGCGGATAGGTGCCCACAAAATCGATCGGATTCTGCGTCGCCAGCACCATGAAGGGCTGAGGAAGGCTTCGCGTGACCCCGTCCACGGTGACCTGCCCCTCCTCCATGACCTCCAACAGGCTGGACTGTGTCTTGGGTGAGGTGCGGTTGATCTCGTCGGCCAGCAGGATCTGGGTCATGACGGCGCCGGGGCGGTATTCCATCTCGCCGCTGCGGGCGTTGTACATCGTGAATCCCGTGATGTCCGAGGGCGTCACGTCGGGGGTGAACTCGATCGGCAGACGCGCATCCACCAGTTTCGCAAC
>CAZVSG010000040.1:15118-18722 GCA_964629345.1 uncultured Christensenella sp.
CGTCGGGGGTGAACTGGATGCGCCGGAACGAACAGTCCAGCGATTTGCTCAGCGAGGCGGCCAGGGTGGTCTTTCCGACACCCGGCACGTCCTCGATCAGCACATGGCCGCGGCACAGAAGTGCTATGAGCGCGAGCTCGATCGCCTCATCCTTGCCCACGATGACGCGGCGGACATTGTCCTTCAGAGCGTTGACCAGGCTGCGCGGGTCAAAAACCATCTTGCATCCCTTTCAGGCCGGGGCGTTCGTCGCCCGCGCGGCAACCCTTATTATAGGGGCGCCGGCAAGTCTTTGCAATCATTCCGTAAAGAAGCCTTAACAATCAGGAATGCCGCCCGGCAGCTGGGGGCGGCATTCACGAAAGGAGCACATCGTCTGTCAATCCGGCACGTACGCCACCTTGATGAGGTTGGTGCTGCCCGACTGGGACAGGGGGATGCCGGTGGTCAGGACCACCAGGTCGCCGGCCCTGACGTGCCCGGCCAGCTTGGCGGTGTTGATGGCGTGGTCAAACAGGACCTCCATGACCTTTTCCTCGCCCACCATCAGAGGGGTCACACCCCAGGACAGGCTCATCTGCCGCCAGACGGTGGAATCCGGCGTGCAGGCGATGATGGGGATGTCCGAGCGGAAGCGGCTGATCATGTAGGCGGTCGTGCCGGACTTGGTGACCGTGATGATGGCCCTGGCATGGAGGTTGTAGGCGACCAGGCAGGTGGCGTGGGAAATGGCGTCGGTGATGTTGTGGGCATCCTGGTACATGTTATCCACAAAGAAACGCTTCTTGTAGTTGATGTCCCTCTCTGTCCGCTCGGTGATGCGCACCATCGTGCGCACGGCCTCCACCGGGTACTTTCCGTTTGCGGTCTCCCCGGAGAGCATGATGACGCTGGTACCGTCGTAGATGGCGTTGGCCACGTCGGTGATCTCGGCGCGGGTGGGGCGTACGTGCTCGATCATGCTGTTGAGCATCTGCGTGGCGGTGACGACCTGCTTGCCGGCCATGGAGGCCACCTTGATGATGCGTTTCTGGATGATGGGGATCTCCTCAAAGGGGATCTCCACGCCCATGTCGCCCCGGGCGATCATCACCGAGTCGCAGACCTGGATGATCTCCTCCAGATTGGCCACGCCCTCGGCATTCTCGATCTTGGCCATGATGCGGACGTGGGCTCCCCCGTTGAGGTCCAGAAAGTCGCGCATCTGCTGGACGTCCTCGCGCATACGCACGAAGGAGGCGGCCACGATGTCAAACCCGGTGCGGATGCCGAAGAGAAGGTCCTCCCTGTCCTTTTCGCTCAGGTAGGGCATGGACAGACGGGTGTCGGGGATGTTGACGCCCTTGCGGTCGGAGATCTCGCCGCCCGCGACCACGCGGGTGCGGATGCGGGTGTCGGAGACTTCCTGCACCTCCAGCTCAATGAGCCCGTCGTCCAGCAGGATCTTCTTCCGGTCCCCCAGATCGCGGGGCAGGTTCGGATAAGTGATCCAGGCCGCCGTCTCATCGCCCTCGATCTTCTCCGTCACCAGGTCAAAGGCGGCGCCTTCCTTCAGCAGCGCCCTGCCGCCCCTGAACGTTCCGGTGCGGATCTCCGGCCCGCTGGTGTCAAGGATGGTGCCGACGGGCACCCCCATCTCGTTGCGGACCTTGTTGAGCACCTGAAACAGCGCCAGGTGGCTCTCATGGGTGCCGTGGGAGAAATTGAAACGCGCGACGTTCATCCCTTCCCGGATCAGCTCCCTGATGATCTCCTTGGTGCAGGAAGCGGGCCCCAGGGTGCAGATGATCTTGGTCTTCCGCATAGTCTTCTCCTTTTGCGGCGGCCGGACCGCCGCCGGAACCATTATATCCCATCGCCGAAACCCGTACAAGAAAAGCGGAAAAATCCAGGCGCTGCCGGGGCACAGGAAGTATTGCAGCCGCCCGTGGACCGTCCTTCATCCCCGGGCCTTCATTGCCCGCGCGCCGCCGCGCGTGGTACAATCCCCCTGTGACAAGTATCTTCCGGAAGGACGGCGACGGATGCCAAGTGTGATCAGTTCCCTCCTCAAGGCACAGATCAGCCTGCTGAACCCGCTGTTCAACGGGCTGGACCTGGAAAAGCAGCGAAGGCTCCAGGATGCCCTCGCGTCCCTGGGCTCACGCGCGGCGGCGAACAAGACCGCGGCGTACAAGGCCGAACTGCCCTCCTGCGAAGCCACATGGGTGTTCCCGCTTCAGGGGCAGGTGAGCCGGGCCATCCTCTACCTGCACGGCGGGGGCTACGTATCCGGGACCCTGGAGCACGCGCGGGGCTTCGGCGGCCTGCTGGCGCTGGAGACAGGGCGCGCCGCCCTCTGCCTGGGCTACCGCCTGGCGCCGGAGCATCCCTACCCCGCCGCGCTGGAAGACGCGCTGGCGGCATACAGGCTGATGCTGACGCGCTATCAGCCGGAGGAGATCGCCTTCGTGGGGGAATCCGCCGGCGGAGGGCTCTGTTTCGCCCTGGCGCTGAAGCTCAAGGAGCTCCACCTGCCCCAGCCCCGGAAGATCGCCGCGCTCTCGCCCTGGGTGGACCTGAAGCAGTCGCTTGAAGCCTGCAGGCTCATGGGGCATGACCCCGTGCTCAGCTGCGAGGGCATCAGCAGGTCGGCCGCGTATTATCTTTCCGGCCACGACGCGGAGGATCCGTTGGTCTCCCCGCTGTTCGGCGAACTCAGCGACCTGCCGGAAACGCTTTTGATCACAGGCGGGGATGAGATCCTGCTGCCGGAGAACGAGGAAATGCTCGCGCGCCTAACAAAGGCCGGCGTCAGGGCGAGGCTGCATGTAGAGCCGGGGATGTGGCACGTCTATCCGCTCTATCCCGTGCCGGAGGCAAGGACGGCACAGGCCATGCTGCGGGAATTTCTGGAAGGTACGCCGTGAACCGGGATCAGGGAGCGGCCATCCCCTCCTGGCTGCGGCTGGACAACGCGGCCAAGATCTACCCTGCGGCGCGGACGAAGAACTGGATGTCGATCTTCCGCGTCTCCGTCACCCTCAAGGAGGACGTGGACCCGCCCCTGCTGCAGCAGGCGCTTGACAATACCTTGAAGCGCATCCCGCTGTTCGCCTACCGCCTGCGCAGAGGCCTGTTCTGGCATTATTTTGACCGGCAGGACAAGGGCCCCCGGGTGGAACCGGATTCGCGCAACATTCTGATGCCGCTGAACCTCACGCAGAACAGGGATTTTCTCTTCAGGGTGCGCTACCATCGGAAAAGGATCTCATTGGAGGTCTTCCACGCGCTGGCGGACGGCAGCGGCGCGGTCAGTTTTCTGATGACGCTGGCAGCGGAATACCTGGTTCTGCGTGACGGGAAACGCATCCCCGCCAGGGCCCCCATCCTGGACACAAGGGAGAAGCCCAGGGAAGCGGAATGGGAGGACTCCTTTCCAAAATACGCCCGGGACGTGACCAGGCCAAGGGGCGAGGACCCCGCCTGGCGCCTGCGCGGCACACCGGAGCCGCACGGACTCCTCCGGGTCGTGACGGGCATGATTCCAACGGAGCGCCTTCTCTCTGCCGCGCGCGAACACAAAACCACCGTCACCAGCCTGCTGGCCGCCCTGATGCTGCGG
>CAZVSG010000041.1:0-1661 GCA_964629345.1 uncultured Christensenella sp.
TGATGGGCCAGTAGATGGTATGGAAACGCACGATCTCCTTGCCGACCAGATGGACATCCGCCGGCCAGAACGTGCGCATCAGGCGGTCGTCCTCGGACAGGTAGCCTAGCGCCGTGATGTAGTTGCTTAGCGCGTCGATCCAGACATAGATCACGTGCTCCGGGTCAAAACTGACCGGCACGCCCCACTTGAAGGACGTGCGGCTGACGGAGAGGTCCTGCAGGCCGGGGCGCAGGAAGTTCTGCAGCATCTCATTGGCGCGGGAAGCCGGCTGGATGAAGTCCGGATGTTCCTCGATATAGCGGATGAGCCAGTCCTGGTACCTGCTAATGCGGAAGAAATAGCTCTCCTCGCGCACCAGCTCGGTCCCCCTGCCGCAGTCCGGGCACAGGTTCCCTTCCTTCAGCTGGCTCGGAGTCCAGAAAGCCTCGCACTGGGCGCAGTACTGACCCTCATAGGCTCCCTTGTAGATGTCCCCCTGGTCATACAGCTTCTTGAAGATCTTCTGCACCGCGCGTTCATGGCGGGGGTCGGTGGTGCGGATAAAGTCATCGTATTCGATCCCCATCAGCCGCCAGACGTCCTGGGTGTCCCTGACGATCCCGTCCACAAAGGCCTTCGGGGACATGCCCGCTTCCGCCGCGCGGCGCTCGATCTTCTGGCCGTGCTCATCCGTGCCGGTCAGGAAAAAGGTCCTGTACCCGGTCAGCTGCTTGAACCGCTTCATCACGTCCGCGGCGACGGTCGTGTAGGTATGCCCGATATGCATGTGCCCGCTGGGATAATAGATGGGCGTGGTGATGTAATAGGTTTTTTGTTCCTGCATCTGCGCTCCCCCCTGTCTGCGCCATTATAGGGGGTTCCAATATGCCGGTCAAGGCGAAACCTGACAGCGTGTCTGCGGACACTTTGCCGTATGGGAAGAACGGGGTTTTTTTACCTGGCCGCTGCGCTCCCGGTCAGTGAAAAATCAAGGAATGATCTGCTGCGCAGACCTGCACGCCCGCCGGGCATGACCGGGGGAAAACGATCACAGTCAGAGGGATGCGCCCTCCGGTACTCCCCTTCAAAATACGTAGCGCCGGGATACTCCCCGGCGCCTTGTCGCATCGGTGCCTTTTCTCAGGTGACCGGCTGGATCGCCTTCGGGCTCTCCTCGGTGTCACTTTCGGCGTTCAGGGGACTGAAGGACAGCTTCCCGTCCTTCACGCCGACCGCGACCCTGTCGCCTTCCTTGAGGCCGCCGGATACGATCTGCTCGCTCAGCGCGTCCTCGACCATGCGCTGGATGGCGCGGCGAAGCGGCCTGGCCCCGTACTGCGGGTCAAACCCGGCCTTGGCCAGCAGGCTGACGGCGTCGGGCAGGAAGCTCAGTTCGATCCCCTTTTCACGCATCCTCCTGACGATGACGTCCAGCATCAGCAGGGCGATCCGGGCGATCTGACCGTCAGTCAGCGGATGGAACACCATGATCTCATCCACGCGGTTTAAAAACTCGGGCCTGAAGACGTGCTTGATCTCATCCAGCACCCGGCTCTTCATCTCATCATAGCCCATCCCGCCGGCCTGCGCCGGACCGCCGAAACCAAGCGGGCGGCCCGTGACAAGCTGCTGCGCGCCAGCGTTGGAGGTCATGACGATGATGCAGTTCTTGAAGCTGG
>CAZVSG010000041.1:1696-18239 GCA_964629345.1 uncultured Christensenella sp.
TTCTCGATCTCGTAAAAGAGAACGACGGAGTAGGGCTTGCGTCGGACCATCTCGGTCAGCTGCCCGCCCTCCTCAAACCCGACGTAGCCGGGGGGTGAGCCGACCATCCTGGACACGGTGTGCTTCTCCATGTATTCGCTCATGTCCAGGCGGATGACCGCGTCCTCGTCGCCGAACATCGCCTCGCCCAGGGCGCGGCACAGTTCCGTCTTCCCCACGCCGGTGGGGCCCAGGAAGATGAAGGATCCGATGGGGCGCTTGGGGTCCTGGAGCCCGGCGCGCGCCCGCCGGATGGCCCGGCTGACCGCCGTCACGGCCTCTTCCTGGCCGATGACGCGCTGGTGGAGTGTTTCCTCCAGCTTCATCAGCCGCGCGCTCTCCACCATCGTCATGCGCTGCACCGGGATGCCGGTCCAGCCCGCCACAACGTCGGCGACATCGTCCGAGGTCACCTCCGGAAGGTTCCGGCTGTGCTGCTCTTCCCAGCGTTTGCGCAGGGCGGTGACCTCCTCCCGCATCTTCCTCTCCCTGTCGCGCAGGTCCGCCGCCTTCTCGTAGTCCTGCTGGGAAATGGCCGTGCGCTTGTCCGTGATGACGGCTTCCAGTTTCTGTTCCTTTTCCCGGATGCCCACGGGAACAGAAGCGGTCTTCAGCCTCACCCGGGAGGCGGCCTCATCCAGCACGTCCACCGCCTTGTCCGGCAGGAAACGGTCGGAGATGTAGCGCGCGGAGAGATCCACGGCGGAGGTCAGCGCCTCGTCCGTCAGCCTGACGTGGTGGTGCGCCTCATAGTTCGGCCGGAGCCCCTTGAGGATCTCCAGTGATTTTTCATTGTCCGGCTCGTCCACCATCACCGGCTGGAAGCGCCGGGAGAGGGCGGCATCCTTCTCGATGTGCTTGCGGTAATCATCCAGGGTCGTGGCCCCGATGCACTGGAGTTCCCCGCGGGCGAGCGCGGGTTTGAGGATGCCCGCCGCGTCGATGGATCCCTCGGCCTTTCCCGCGCCGATGATGTTCTGCAACTCGTCGATGAACAGGATGACGGAGGAATCGCCCTGGATCTCGTTGACGAGGTCCTTCATCCGCTCCTCAAACTCGCCCCGGTATTTCGTGCCGGCGATGAGGCTGCCCACGTCCAGGGATAAGAGACGCTTTCCGGCCAGCGTGTCGGGCACGTCGTTGTTTGCGATGCGCTGGGCCAGGCCCTCGGCGACCGCGCTCTTGCCCACCCCGGGCGCTCCGATGAGGACCGGGTTGTTCTTGGTGCGGCGGGAGAGGATCTGCGTCATCCGCTCGATCTCCTTGTCGCGCCCGACGACGGGGTCCAGCCTGCCCTGCCTGGCCATGGCGGTCAGGTCGCGGCTGTGCTTCTCCAGCGTGGTCTTATGATCGTCGGGTTCCTCGCCGCTCTGGGAGGCCGCTTCCGCTGCCTGCTCCTTGAGCGCCTCGATGTCGCTGCCAAAGACGGTCAGGATGCGGACCGCCACGGAGTCCTTTTCCTCCAGCAGGCAGTTCCAGAGCATGATGGGTTTCACCGGCGCCCCCTGTTTCTTCTGGGAACGGGAAAGCGCTTCGTCCAGCACCTTCTTCATCCTGGGCGTCAGTTCCAGCACCTTGGGGGGAAACTGGCCGGGCGCGGACAGCTGGCGGACAGCGTCCTGGACGGATTCCAGGCTGACTGAATCCGGCAGACCGGGAAGGTCGTCCGCCGCGCGGGCCAACAGGCCGATGAGCAGATGCTCCGTGCCCCAGAAACGATGCCTGAGAGAAATGGCGCTCTGCTGCGCGTAGTCAAGCACCTGCTTGGCTTTGGGGTCGAATTTGCCGAAAATGGGCATTTTATCCTCCTGAGATCGCCTGGCGGACCCTGTCTGCCCGGCGGTACGGTATGGTCCTGATTTCCAGGCCGTCCCTGGAAAAAGCGCTGTCCGGCGCGCAGTCCAGCAGGTCGTCCGCCTGCCGGAGGGACAGCGGCAGCACGCCCGCCGCGGCCCCCAGCCGCATGTTGCTCCAATGGCTCAAAAAATCATGAACGCTCAGGCGTCTGGCATGCCTGAGGATCCCGTAGGATCGCCACACCTGGTCTGACATGCTCGATTCCCCTGACCCGTCAAGCGCCTTGCCGCGAAGGACGGTTTCCTTCTCATCCAGCTTCCCGCCGCACCTTCGGACCATGGAAAGGATCTCCTCATCCCCCAGCCCTTGGCTGGACGCGTTGCTCAGCAGGAAGATCCGGCCCGGGTTCCGCGCCTCAGGGGCGGTCAGCGGCTTCAGTACGCATCGCTCCTCCCTGAGCAGGGCGTCCGAAAGCTTCGGGATCTGCCGAAGAAAGCTGAGCATCGGCAGGTGGAGGACCAGCGTCAGGTGAAGGCCGCTGCCGGCAAGGACGGGCCTGTAGGACAGGTAGTCAAACCGGCTGTCCTGCGCGAAGGGGTGTCTTTCATCCGCCAGATCCCGCTCAAGCGCGCGCACGCGGCTGACCAGCTCAGCGTCCTCTTCCGGCCTCCCGCATGCCTTCAGCAGCAGGTGCTCCTCAACGTTGACGGCGGCGAAGAGCTTCTCCTCCAGGTTTCCCGCGAGCGCCGCGCTGGTCAGGCTCCCGATGGCCGGGGGCAGCATGGCTTCCTCCAGGAAGGCGGTCCTGTCGCCCTGTCCCTTTCCGCCTTCCAGGATCCCAAATCCCCCGCGCACCTGCTGAAGCCGGGACAGGCTGCGCCGTTTGCTCTTTTCCAGATCTTCGGCTCTGTCCTGGGGGCAGAAACTGAGGTCCGCGTAATTCCTTCTCAGGGACGCCTCGGCGAGGAGGCAGGTCTGCGGCATGATCAGCCCTTTTCCCCGCTGCCGGAGGCGGCGGACTGGATCTGATCCCGGAGCTGCGCCGCTTCTTCAAAGTCTTCCCGCATGACAGCCTCAAGCAGGCGGTACTTCAGTTCGGTCACGCCGTTCTCCCTGCCCGCGCTGTCTGCGCCGACTGTCCCGGCATCCCCCTGCTTTTGATCCAGGTTGAAGTGCTCAGCCAGTTCCTCCTCCATCGCCTGATAGCAGGACGCGCAGCCCGCCATGGTGTTTTCATCAAGGCGCGAGTAGGGGCGTCCGCACTGGGTGCAGATGAAACGCGGCATTTCAAGCCTGGGCGCTTCCTTGATGCCGGTGTCCGGAACCTGCTCGGGCCTGAAGCCGAGGGAGAGGAAGACCTTCATCATTTCCTGCTGCATGTTCTGCGCGCAGTCCATGCACATCGCTCTGGTGGCGACCTGGCCGGCCGTCACGGTCTTGAATACGATATCCGCATTGCGTTTGCGGCAAACTTCACAGATCATACATCCTCCTTGCCTTTCTCATCCCCGCTGGGTGATGCCCAGCAGCATGTTCCGCAGGATCCTGGCGCGGATCTCGTCCTTGAGTGTTTCGGAAACCGGCAGAGAAAGGGCCTGGGGAGACAGCGCGCTGAGCATCAGCCCGCATTCCCCCTGTGTTATCGTACCCTGCTCAGCCAGCTGCAAACAGAGGATCCTCGCATCCCTGGCGCTGATGGATGCCCCGACGCGCTGGTTGAGCAGATAGGCAAGCTTCTCACTGTCCTCATGCGCAAGCCGGACGATGCGGATGTATCCGCCGCCTCCGCGCTGGCTTTCAATGGCATAGCCGTGGTCCAGGGTAAAGCGGGTGGAGAGAACATAGTTGATCTGGGAAGGAGCGCAGCGGAAATACTCCGCCAGTTCATTGCGCTTCAGCTCCACCTCATCCCGGTCCTTTTCCCAAAGGTCCTTGATGAACTCCTCGATCATGTCGCTCAGCCGCAAGGCGCTTCACCTCCCGTCCGTCCAGATGTTGACCATCTTTGACTTTTGAAGTATACCACACGGATCCGTTCCTGTGCAAGCACGCCGAATCTTGCGCAGATAAGGCCTTGATGCGCCTGGATGTACTGAGCGTTCCGCAGGACGGTCGGAAGCCTCCGGCCGCCGCCGTCCCTTCCCTCCGGGGATAATGCTTTACAAAGCGCGTACGTGTTTGTATGATACTTTTAGGCTTTTCATCGGTTTCACCCATCATGCGAGGCTGCCGGCCTTTGGACCGGCCGGGCGGGCCAGGAAAGAAAGGAAGTGGACGCGAAGATGAGCACGCTGAGCTACAAATGCCCTTCCTGCGGCGCGCCGCTGACCTATGACGGCAGGCAGCAGGAGATGACCTGCGGTTCATGCGGCAATACCTTTGACCCTGAAACCATCCGCACGGTCAGCGAGATCGCCCGGGAGGACGCCGGGCACGAGGACATGCGGTGGCAGATGGAATCAGGGGCCTTTTCCGAGAATGAGCTCGAAAAGACCAGGACCTACTCCTGCTCCTCCTGCGGCGCGCAGCTGTTCACGGAGGAGACCACGGTGGCGACGGAGTGCGCCTTCTGCGGAAGCCCCTCTGTGATCCCCGCCCAGTTCACGCCGGGAACGAGGCCCGAAGCCATCATCCCCTTCCTGATCGGGAAGGACCAGGCGGAGAAGATGTTCCGGGATTACTTCAAGCAGCGCAAGCTGATCCCCAACCTGTTCCTGCAGGGCCCCCTGAAAATCGAGGAGATCCGCAAGCTGTACGCCCCGTTCTGGCTCTTCGGCTGTACGGCCGACGCCCGGATGACCTACCAGGGCACGCAGGTCACCTCCCATCGCAGCGGCCAGTACATGGTCCGCACGACCCGCCACTTCCTCATCCGCCGCGCGGGCACGCTGGCGTTCAGCGGCCTGCCGGTCGACGCGAGCGAGCGGCTGGACAACCGGATCACCGAATCCATCGAGCCGTTCCGGACCGGGGAAGCGATCCCCTTCATCCCGCAGACGCTGTCGGGAGCCCAGGCAAACCGCGCGGACATCGGGACCGAGGAGTGCCAGGAGCGGGCCAACCAGCGGGTCAGGAGCACGACGGACAAGGTGTTCCGGAACACCGTTTCCGGTTACGCGAGCGTGATCCCGCAAAGCAGCAGCATCCGCATCATGGACGGCACCGCGCAGCCGGTCCTCTACCCGATTTGGCTGATCACGACGAAGAAAGAGGACAAGCTCTACACCTTTGCCATCAACGGGCAGACCGGTGAACTGACCTGCGACATCCCCTGGAGCCGCGCAAAATTCTTCGGTCGGATGCTCAGCCTGGGGCTGGGCGCGGCCGCCGTCGGCCTGGCCGCCGTCTACCTGCTCAGCCGGACGGGGGTGATCTGATGAAACGATTGTTCATTCTGCTGGCCGCTGCCCTGCTGGTCTGCCTCTGCTCTGCGGGGGCGGAGACGCTGCAGCACGTCAGCGACCTTGCGGGCGTCCTGAGCGCCCAGGAGGAAGCGGCGCTCAATCTTCAGGCGGATGAGGTGTTCAGCCTGACGGGCTTTGACATCATCCTGCACACCACCGACGATTCCCAGGGCAAGGGGCCGAAGGACTACTCCTTTGACTATTACCACGCCTTCCGGGACGCCGCCCGGTATCCCGACGGCGCGATGTTCTCGATCCTGTTTGACACCCGCGATTACTACGAGGCCGCAAGGGGCCGGGGCATCCAGCTGCTGACTTACCGGGAATCAAACGATCTGGCCGGCGTCGTGCAGGAGAAGCTGTCAGACGGGGACTATTACGGCGCGATGCGGGATTACGTCCGCTATGTCAGAAGGCTGCTGATCCCCCTGACACCTATGGAACGCACGCTGGAACTGGCGCCGTTCATCCTCGCCGGCGGGCTGATCATCGGGCTTGTCTACGCCCTCATCCTGAAAAGCAAGCTGAAGATCGCCAGGTTCCGGCAGGGCGCGGAGGCCTACGTGCTCCGGGATTCCCTGAACATCACGCAGTCGGATGACATCTATCTTTACCAGACCGTCACCCGGACCCGGATCCAGTCCACCAGCGGCGGGGGCGGCGGCGGGTTCTCCACCGGCAGCCGGGGCGGCACCTCCTATGGCGGAAGGGGCGGCAAGTTTTAAAAGACCGCTCCATCCCCCTCAAAGCAAATCAAAACCTCCCCGGCCGTCATGGATCCGGAGAGGTTTTTCTTCGGTCCGCCGTTCGCTATTCTTTCAGCGCGCTCTTTCGTTTATTCTTCTTCTGGATATAAAGGTCCCTGTCGGCTTCACTGATGAACGTGCTGATCTCCATCCCCTGCCTGCAGGTAAACTCAGCGATCCCGATGGAGATCTCAACGCGGAACGGATGCCCGGACGTGCGGTTGTACTCAGCAAAGGCATCTTTCAGCCTTTCCACAAAAATCCGGCGGAAATCAGGGTTCTCCAATATGAACAGGCCGATGAACTCATCCCCGCCCAGACGCGCGATGAGGTCTTTGCTCCGCACGGATCTTTTCAGGATCTCGCTGACAGCGACAAGCGCCTCATCCCCCTTGGCATGGCCGAACGTATCATTGATCTGCTTGAGGTTGTCCAGGTCCATGAAGGCGCAGAAGGCCGGTTTCCCCGCGTTGTCGCGGTTCATGTTGATGGCCCGTTCGATAAAGCCGCGGCGGTTGAAGATGTTGGTCATGTCATCATATTCAGAGAGGAAATTGAGGATCTCGATCCGCTCCCTGATCCGCTCCAGCTCGCTGATGACGATCTTTTCCTTCCGTTTCAGGTCAAGGAAGTTGATCAGGATGCCAAGCTGAAGGCCGATCACGTGCAGTATGTGGTTCTTTGCCTTGTTGGCCTCACACAGAAGGATGCCATACTGCACGTCCCCCGAAAAGATGCTAAAGGTGATCAGCTGGCTGTCCCTGTCCAGGTCCGGGAGGTCACGCAGAGTATGCTTCCGGTCAATGACGGGCATCCGGGAGCGCGGATAAGCCCTCGCGACGCCCTGGCTTAAGCAGGCTGCAAGCAGCAGCCTGTTCGGGTCGCTGCTCAGGCTGGCTCCGTTTTGGATCTCCGGCTCAGGAAGAAGGCAGACGTAGACCTTCTCAAGCCCGATTTTCCCAAGCCGTTGGACAACGCTCCGGAAAACGCTTTCATCCTCATCATCCAGCACCACCAGATCCCTGATAAACTCAGGAACGAACCAGGCCTGGCTGCGGAATGCCTCAAACCGCCTTGAGGCTTCCCGCACTTCGAAGGAATAAAGGAATCCCTGAATATACAGGAGGGTCTGATGCAGTTCCTCGGCGGCCGGCCGGGAAGGACACTGGGGCGCAATGATCAGGTAGGAATGAAGCCGTCCGGCGATCAAAGCGCCGGTACTGCCCAACTCCCGCGCATACAAGGTGAGCTGCGCGTCGATCTCCTGTTCATCCCAGGGTGAGTCAAGCCGCTTCAGCGTGAGTGCAACAGCATAGTCCATCAGCCGGCTGATCAAAGCCGCCTGGCTCCCGCGCCCTTCCTGCGCGTACAGCCTCGTCAGGTCCGCGCACATTTTTCCCGTGACGTTCTCAAGGTATTGCCGGTCATCTGTGCCTTCGGAAAGAAAACAGCCTGCTCCTTCTGTATGAACACACCCGCATGAGTTCCTGATGCACAGGCTGGTTTTCAGATTGACAGGCTCGATCTGTTTCCCTTCGGACAGTGCAATGGCATTGCGGACGGCCGTGCTGCCTGAATACCAGGCGTTCTGTGCGATGGTGGTCAGCGGCGGCATCATGGTGCGCCCGGTGGTGAAGTTGTCAAATCCGGTGACCGCGATGTCCCGGCCCACCTGAAGGCCGCGCTCCGCGCAGACCTGATAGGCAGCCCTTGCCATTTCGTCATTGCACAGCATAACGGCTTCAAGCCCGGGATATTCCGTCAGCAGCTGGTTGACTTCTCTGGTAACAAAACCCGAGAGGTCGCCGTATAGGACCATGCCCTTCTCAACAGGAATGCCGTGCTTTTTCATGGTATCGCGGTATGCCCGCTCCCGCACCCTGGCATCGGGATGTTCCTTCGGGCCGGATATATAGGCGATCTTCCGGTACCCGTGATGGACCACAAGATGGTCAACGCACTGGCACACGCTGTCATAATTGTCGATCATGATGCTGGTCCGACTGGGCCCCGGTTCTTTCAGCGCTTCATGGAGCATCACATAGGCGGTCCCCTCAAAGCGCTTGAAGAACTGATCATATTCCCCGTCACTGGCAAACCCCGACAGCGAACCGCAGGAGATGATGAAAGCGTCAGCGCCGACCAGGCCGACGTAATCATAGATGCTGTTGTAAAGGGAAACCGACTTGTGCTCCTTCTCCGGATCAAAGGGATCGGCGTGCTTCTGCATGCCGGTCATGTAGATGAGCTGGACGCCTTCCGACCGGGCCGCGTCATTCATGCCTTCCATCAGCTCATTGGTAAAGTCATAACTGACGTCGCCGATCATGACACAGACCATCTTTCTGTTTTCAGGGTTTTGATGTGCCATCGGCATCGTCTCCTCGCGAAATCTTCATATAAAGAAAAGCTGCTATGACAAACCAATAAAAGCGACCTGCAATCTATACACAATATACAGGTTGCAGCGGCGTCTGTCAACAAAACCGCCGGCCGGGACGCGGGAACGCGGTGGTATCAGGGCAAATCAGGCCACTGTCGTTTGTCAGACAAAAAACCGCCGGAGAATCTCTTCTTTCAGCGGTTTGGTCATGGTCTGGGTGGAGAGATTTGAACTCTCGGCCTCTTGAACCCCATTCAAGCACGCTACCAAGCTGCGCTACACCCAGACGCGCGCGTTTCATGCGCGAGGGGCATCGTACCAAAGCCTTTCCGGCTTGTCAAGCACGGCATGCGCCAATTCCGATAAAATCAGCCGGGATCGCTTGCTGCGCTCCCTGTTGACCCCGGCCGGACCGTCTCAGATGTCCATCCGGTACACGCGGTAGCGCCGGTAGAGCTTTCCGCCCGCGGACCTGGTGTTGTTGACGGACAGGATGTGCGTCTCATCCACCAGGGATCCTTCCACGTTCCTGATCCCAAGCATTTTGGCCCCGGCGACCGCTTCCGCCATCAGGACCGTGCTCACGGCCATGTTCTGATACTCGGGGATGACGTACTGGATCGGGCAGCGGGCCGACTTGATCCGGGGCGTCCTGATCACCCGGAGCAAAAAGTTCCAGGGCGTCGCGCGCCCGGAAGTCCCCAGCACTGCCGGGGTCGCGTCCAGAAAGCCGATCACGCAGCCGATGGGCCGCTGCCCGGCGTATGCCATGACCGCGGCCTGGTTGCGCAGCCAGGGCCTGACGCGACGGAACAGCTCCAGCAGGTCCTCCGGCGAGGGCATATACATGCCCGGTTCATCCGGGGTGGCCTCGCAGATCACGGCGGAGATGTCCTGCGCGGCGCGGATGAGGCTGCCGCGGGAAAAATCAATGTGCTCGATCCTGAAACCGAAGCGCTGCCGGATGCGGTCCGCCATGGGCAGGATGCGGTCGACCGGGATCCCGTCCGTGGGGATGTCGTAGGCCAGGTAGTCCCGCCATTTGACAAAGCCGTATTTCTCAAGCATCTGCGGAAGCGCCGGGCTGTTGTACGCGTTTTCAAGCACCGGCGGCCCCTCGAACCCCTCGACCAGCACGCCGCGGTTGAGCAGGTCATACCTGGGCGCGATGGGCCCGTACACCTGCTTTGCCCCGTGCTCGCGCAGAAAGCGCAGCGCGGGGTCCAGGACGGCCTGCGCGTATTCATAGTTCTCATAGGCGTCAAACAGGCTGATGTAGCCGGACTGCCCGCCGATGCGGGAGGACTCGCGCAGGTCGATGCCGGCCAGCACCCTGGCCACGGGCGTCTCATCATCGTAGGCCAGGAACATGCGCTGGATGCCGCGGGAGAAGAAATCGTTGTCGATGCCCATCAGGGCACGCATCAGCCCGCGACGCCTCGGGGGGGCCCAGTTCGGGTCCTTCCTGTAAATGTCAAATGGCAGTTGGACAAAAGGCTTCAGCGCCCTGCGATTTGGCTTTACGATCTCAACGTGTATCATATACGCTTCCTCCGCCGTGCCGTCCTTTTGCATGTAAGTATACCATCTCCGCGCCTGGATGGCAACGAACGCGCCATGGTCTTCCTTTCAGCCGGCCAGCGTCTCCCCGATCACGCTGAGCAGACTGTCCCGCCCCCCGCCTGTCGAGGAGGAAACGGGAATGATCTCCCAGGGCTGGACCGCGAGGCTCCCGGCCAGCCGCGGCAGTATCCGGCCCTGCTGTGCCCGCGACAGTTTGTCCGCCTTGGTTGCCACGACGCGGAAAGGCAGGCCGCTTTGGTACAGGAAGGCGTTCATCTGCCGGTCGCCTTCGGACGGGTCGTGACGGATATCGACCAGGTGGAGGACCAGTTTCAGGTACTCCGTCCGGCTGAAGTATTCCTCCATCATTTTGCCCCACCCCTGCTGCTCTTTTCTGGACACATTGGCATAGCCGTATCCGGGCAGGTCGATCAGGTGAAAGGCTTCATTGATCAGGAAAACGTTGATCAGGCGGGTCTTGCCGGGGGTCCCGCTGGTCTTGGCCAGGTTCCGGACGCGGCACAGGCTGTTGATCAGGCTGCTTTTCCCCACGTTGCTGCGGCCGGAGACCGCGATCTGCGGCAGCCCGATCCCCGGGAAATCGCCGTAGCGGGGAAGGCTGATGATGAACCGGGCTGACTTGATGATCATCAGGGCAGCAGCGCCAGGGAGATGACCTCATCCGCGGTGAGGACGTAATGGATGGTGAAAACCTCCCTGATGTATTCCGGCAGTTCGGAGACGTCCTTTTTGTTTTCCATCGGCAGCACGAGCTCCCTGATCCTGGCGCGGTAGGCCGCCAGCATCTTCTCCTTGACGCCGCCGATGGGCAATACGCGGCCGCCCAGGGTGATCTCCCCCGTCATCGCCAGGTCCTGGCGGACCTTGCGCCCGGACAGGGCGGACACCAGCGCCACCGTCATGGTGACGCCCGCGGAAGGCCCGTCCTTGGGCACCGCGCCTTCGGGAACGTGGATGTGGATGTCCTGTTTCTGATGGAAATCCTCAGGCAGACTGTAATACGCGCTGCGGGCGCGGACCCAGGACAGCGCCGCCTGGCCGCTCTCTTTCATCACGTCCCCCAGATGGCCGGTCAGGGACAGTTTCCCCGTGCCGCTCATCACGGCGCACTCGACCTTGAGCATCTCGCCGCCGACCTCGGTATAGGCAAGCCCGTTCACAACGCCGACCAAGGGTTCCTTCTCCGGCTGCTCGCGCAGGAAGCGGGGAGGGCCCAGGTAATTCTCAATGGCATCGGCCCTGACGGTCACGGACTTGGAGCCCCTGTCGAGCATCTCCACCGCGGCCTTTCGGACGACCTTCGCCAGGGTGCGCGTGAGGGTGCGGACCCCCGCCTCCCGGGTATAGCCTTCGATCGCCGTCTTGATCGCGGCGTCCGTCATCCTGACGCTGCCGGCGGGGAGTCCGTTTTCCCTGATCTGGCGGCGCAGGAGGTGCTTTTTGGCGATCTGCAGCTTCTCTTCTTCGGTATAGCTGGAAACCTCGATCACTTCCATCCGGTCCAGCAGCGCCGGCGGGATGGTCTCCCGGGTGTTGGCGGTGGTGATGAACAGGACGCGGGAGAGGTCAAAGGGGACGTCGAGGTAATGGTCGCGGAAGGCCGCGTTCTGCTCTGAATCCAGCACTTCAAGCATCGCGCTGGCGGGATCGCCCCGGTAGTCGCTGCTCATCTTGTCGATCTCATCAAACAGGAAGACCGGGTTCATCGTGCCGGCACGCTTGATGCCGCTGATGATGTGCCCGGGGATCGCCCCGATGTAGGTGCGGCGGTGGCCGTAGATCTCCGCCTCGTCCCGCACGCCGCCAAGGGAGAGCTTGACGAACCTGCGGTCCAGGGAGCGCGCGATGGCCTGTACGATGGAGGTCTTGCCGACGCCCGGCGGGCCGACAAAGCACAGGATGGGCCCCTTGGGCACCACGTTCTCCTCCCTGGTCCTGCGCATGGCGAGGATCGCGAGGTATTCGATGATGCGTTCCTTGACCTTCTCCATGCCGAAATGATCCTCGTCAAGGATCCTGCGGGCGCGGGCAAGGGAGAGCTGGTCCCTGGAATACTTGCCCCAGGGCAGCTCCGCCAGCCAGTCGAGGTAGTTTTCGGATACGGTCGATTCGGGGCTGCCGGCCATCATGCGGGCGAGCTTGTCCAGCTCCTTGTCGGCCTTCTCGCGGGCTTCCGGATTCAGGGGGACGGCGGCAAGCTTCCTGCGCATCTCCTCCACGTCATCCTCGTCCCCTTCGCCCAGCTCGTCCTGGATGGCCTTCATCTGCTCGCGCAGATAGTATTCGCGCTGGGACTTGTCCACCTGCATGCGGATGCGCAGCTGCACCACCCTGTCGATGTTGGCGTTGCGGATCTCGCGCGTCAGAAGGACGCACAGCTGTTCCAGGCGGTCCTTGGTCTTCAGCCCCGCGAGCAGCTCATGCCGCTCCGCCTGATTGGTGAGCAGGTTGGCCGCGATGACGTCCACCAGTTCGTCAGGATCGCTGATCTTCTTGATGGCGCGGATCAGGTCTTCGCTCACGCGGCTGCCGATCTCCGCGTAACTGTCCAGGCTTTCCTTCGCCATGCGGATGAGCGCCTGGATCTCCGGATCCTCCTCCGCGCGGGGCTGCGGGGGGATCAGCCTGATCTGGGCGATCCAAGCCTCGTCGTCCTTCTGGATCTTCTGGATCAGGGCGCGGTCCTCCCCTTCGATGAGCACGCGCAGGTTGTTGCCCGGCAGGTGCAGGACCTGCTTGACGCGGGCAATGGTGCCGGCCTGGTAGAGGTCGGCCAGCTCCGGCTCTTCCTTTTCCTCGTTCTTCTGGGTGATGAGGAAAAGCCGCTGGTCCAGCGCCATCGCGGCGTTGACGGCAGCGACGCTCCTGCCGCGCCCCACGTCGATGTGAAGCACGGTATGGGGAAAGACCAGCGTCCCCCGCAGAGGCAGGAACGGTATGGTGATGATGGAAGGACCGCCTTTGGGCATCTTGTCTCCTTGTGAAAGCCGAATCCCTTTCAGTCAGGAAACGGCGTTGCAGTCATTCTTTTCAGGACGCGTCGTTCTGCAGCGGCCCCGCCTTGGGGGCGGCCTTGCGCGAAGGCGCCGGCAGCGTCCTGGGTTTTCTGTTGATGAGGGGTTTGGTCCCCTGAAGGACCGTTCCGCGGGTCACGACACAGGAGACCTCGTCCTGGGAACCCGGCAGTTCAAACATGGTGTCCATCAGGATGCTCTCCAGCAGCGCCCGCAGGCCGCGCGCGCCCGTTTTGCGCGTCACCGCCAGGTGGGCGATGGCATGGAGCGCGTCCTCCTCAAACTCCAGCTTCGCGTTGTCCAGTTCGAACAGGTACTGGTACTGCCTGATCAGGGCGTTCTTCGGCTCCGTGAG
Organism: uncultured Christensenella sp.; assembly: GCA_964629345.1. Lineage (GTDB taxonomy): Bacteria > Bacillota > Clostridia > Christensenellales > Aristaeellaceae > UBA6115. The sequence goes on from CAZVSG010000041.1 coordinate 15,019, forward strand.
GATGCGGACGAGCGCCTGCTCATCCAGTGAATCAAGGGGCAGCATCACCGGCAGGCGGCCCACCAGTTCGGGAATGATCCCGTACTTGACCAGGTCCTCCGGCTGGATCCGGGACAGCAGTTTGCTGACGCGCTGCTCTTCCTTTTCCTCGATCTTGGCGCCGAACCCCAGCGCCCTGCTGCCCAGGCGGCTGGCGATGATGTTTTCCAGCCCGTCAAAGGCGCCGCCGCAGATGAAGAGGATGTTCGTGGTATCGATCGGGATCGTTTCCTGCTGGGGATGCTTGCGCCCGCCCTGGGGCGGCACGTTGGCGACGGTGCCCTCCAGGATCTTCAGCAGCGCCTGCTGCACGCCCTCGCCCGATACGTCGCGGGTAATGGACACGTTCTCGCTTTTTCTGGAGATCTTGTCCACTTCGTCCAAATAGATGATGCCCTGCTGCGCGGCCGCCACGTTGCCGCCCGCCGACTGGATCAGCCGCAGCAGGATGTTCTCGACGTCCTCCCCCACGTAGCCGGCCTCGGTCAGCGAGGTGGCGTCGGCGATGGCAAAGGGGACCTTCAGGATGCGCGCGAGGGTCTGCGCCAGGTAGGTCTTCCCCGTCCCGGTCTGCCCCAGCAGCAGGATGTTGGACTTCTGCAGTTCCACCTGGCTCTGGCTGCGCTGGTTGGAACGGATGCGCTTGTAATGGTTGTACACGGCGACGCACAGGGCGCGCTTGACGCGCTCCTGGCCGATCACGTACTCATCCAGGGTCTTCTTGATCTCCCTGGGCGGCATCAGTTTGGGCGAGGAGGAGACCGCCGGTTCCTTCCGGGTGCGGTTTTCCCCGACGACCTCCCCGCACAGCGCGACGCATTCATCACAGATGTACGCGCCGGGGCCCGCGATCAGTTGCTGCACCTCGTTCTGGCCCTTTCCGCAGAAACTGCAGCGCGGCGGCTTGCGGGTGTCATTCTGCTCCCTGGCCATTGGACTCCTCTGCTTTTCTGGGCAGGTAGATCTCGTCGATGATGCCGTAATCCTTCGCGTCCTCAGCGGACATGAAGAAATCCCGCTCAACGTCCGCGGCGATCTTTCCCTCGGGCTGCCCGGTCATCTCCGCCATCATGCGCGTCATTTTCTTCTTGGTTTTCAGCAGCCATTCGGCCCTGATGGTCACGTCGGTCGCCGGCCCCTCCGCGCCGCCGGAGGGCTGGTGGATCATGACCTCGGAATTGGGCAGCGCCATGCGCTTGCCCTTGGTGCCGGCCATCAGCAGGAACGCGCCCATGGAAGCCGCCATGCCGATGCAGACCGTCCGCACCGGGGACTTGATGTGCCGCATGGTGTCATAGATCGCCATGCCCGCGGTGACGGACCCGCCCGGGCTGTTGATGTACAGGGAGATGTCCGCGCTGGGATTGTCCATCTCAAGGAACAGCAGCTGCGCGACCACCGTGTTGGCCAGCCCGTCGGTCACGGGGCCGGAAATGAACACGATGCGGTCCTTGAGCAGACGGGAATAGATGTCAAAGGAGCGCTCCGCGTTGCCGGAGCGTTCAACGACGTAAGGGATCAGATACTCGCCCATGTTTCCTCCAATTCACTCATCCGACTGCCTCCCGGCAGCCTTCCTGGTCTTCCTGGCCGGCTTCTTCCCCGGCTCTTCCCGGTCATCCGCATTTTCTTCGGCCTGTTCTTCAGCGTTTTCCAGGGCTTCCTGCGCCTGCCTGAGGACGTCCCCCGCGTCGATCTCTTCGTCGTGATCGCCCTCGTGGACGGAGACCTCGGCCATGTTCTTGATCAGCTCGATCACCTTTCGGTTGACGACGATGTCCCGGAAATTCTCCAGCTGATTCTCATTGAGGGATTCCCTGTACTTGGTGAAATCGGCCTTCATACCCTCCGCGTGCTTCCTGATCTCCCCTTGGATCTCATCCTCGGAAGGGGTGATCCCTTCCTTCCTGCCGATGGCTTCCAGGACAAGGTCCGTCTTGACGTAGTCGACCGCGTCCTGACGGAATTGATTGCGCAGGTCTTCCTCTGTGGTGTTCGTATACTTCAGGTAATCTTCCAGCTTCAGCCCCTGATAGAGCATCCTGAGGCGCATGTTCTGGATCATCCTGTCGATCTCGCGGCCCACCATCGCCTCCGGGATGTCGCAGTCCGCCGCGTCGACCGCCTGGCGGATCAGGCTCTCTTCCAGGTGCGACTCGGCATGGCTGTCGCGCTGCTGGGTCAATTCCCGAACCACGGCTTCGCGGTATTCCTGATAGGTCTGGTACTCGGACACGTCCTGGGCGAAGTCATCGTTGAGTTCGGGCTTCACTTCGGCCAGAACGGAATTGACCGTGACCTCAAACTCCGCCTGTTTCCCGGCGAGGCTTGCCTGGTGATATTCCGCGGGGAAGGTGACGGAGATGGTTTTCCTTTCACCGGGGTTCATGCCGGCGAGCTGTTCCTCAAACCCAGGGATGAAGGACCCGGAGCCGAGCGTCAGGTCTTGGTTCGTCCCTTTCCCGCCGTCAAAGGGGACGCCGCCGACGCTGCCCTCATAATCGATGTTCGCGATGTCCCCGTTCTGCGCGGGGCGGTCCTTGATCTCCTCCCGGGTCGTGACCTTTTCCACGTCACGGGCGATGCGAAGCTCGATCTCGCTTTCCGAGACCGGGTGCAGATGGCGCACGCCCCTGAGGCCCTTGTACTCCCCGAGCGTCACCTCGGGCTTGACGTAAACGGTGGTGCTGAACTTCAGTTCCTTGCCCGTACCGATCTGGTCCAGCTTCACCTCCGGCTGGTCGACCGGGAAAAGGTTTTCCTGCTCGACCGCCTCCTGATACAGGTCCGGAAAGATCGCGTCAAACGCTTCGTCATAAAATACGGATTCTCCGTACATGCTCTCTATCAGCTTGCGGGGGGCTTTCCCCTTCCTGAAACCGGGGACGTTGATCCGGCCGCGCGTTTTCAGGTATGCCTTCTGCATCGCGTCGCTGAATGTCTCCGCCGGGACGGTAAAATCGATCCGTGTCTGGTTGCCGCTGATCTTCTCGATACTGTAGCTCATGCTGTTCCTCCTGATAATACAGCGATTCCTTGCGCGGAAGCGCCGCATGCTAAAATACCATTTTCGACATGCGAATGCAAGCATTCCGCAGATCAGGGCTATGCCGGATAAGCCCGACGGGCGGGGATCGCACCGCATCCTGATAGAGAATACCCGTTTTTTGGGGGGTGAGCGC
>CAZVSG010000042.1:0-2467 GCA_964629345.1 uncultured Christensenella sp.
TCTACGCCAAAGGGGCCAAGATCCGCACCCGGGCGGGCATTCCGGCGTCGGATGCCGCGGAAAGGATGCTGCGGGAGAACGGCAACGACGCGGTGGGGCTGGCGATGGTGCAGGGCACGCTGACGGACCATTACGACCCCCGCAGCGAGACGCTCAGCCTGTCCGAGGGCGTCTACAATTCCGCCAGTATCGCCGCGGTGGGCATCGCGGCGCACGAAGCGGGCCACGCGATGCAGAAGCATGACGGCTACGCCCCGCTGGCGCTGCGCTCCCTGGCGGTGCCCGCGGTCAGCATCGGCAGCAACCTCAGCGTCCCCGTCTTTATCCTGGGCCTCGTCATGTCCTGGCAGCCGCTGGTCTATGCCGGCATCCTCCTCTTCAGCCTGACAGTGGTCTTCTCCCTCGTCACCCTGCCGGTGGAGTTCAACGCGTCCAGGCGCGCGGTCGCGATGCTCAGCGGCTCCGGCATCATCACCACCCCTGAGGAAGAAAAGGGCGTCCGGGCGGTGCTGAATGCCGCCTCCCTGACCTACGTGGCCTCCGCCGTCGGAGCGATCCTGCAGTTGGCCCGGCTGATCCTCATCGCGCGCGGGGGCTCGTCCAGGAGAAGGTGACACAGAGGATCATCCAAAAAGCGGCCCGCCCGGGAGATCCCGGGCGGGCTTTTGATCGGCGCCTTCTGCTTATTCCGCCTGCGCCATTTTCTTGAGGTTGTTCAGGCGGAGGGCCGCCTCTTCTTCGGCGGACTTGAACAGCCTGTCCGCGTTGTCCGGGAAGGCCTTGATCAGGGAGGTGTAGCGCACCTCGCCCTTCAGGTAGTCCTGGTAGCTCTCCGTCGGATCCTTGCTGTCGATGATGAGCGGATTCTTCCCCTCCTCGGCCAGCATCGGGTTGTAGCGGTACAGGTTCCAGTATCCCGCGGCGACAGCCTTGCGGATCTCCGCCTGGGAGAAGGACATGTTGATGCCGTGGTTGATGCAGGGGCTGTAGGCGATGATCAGGGAGGGACCGTGATAGGCCTCGGCCTCGTTGAAGGCCTTCAGCACCTGGTTGTAGTTGGCGCTCATCGCGACGTGGGCGACGTAGACGTAACCGTAGCTCATCGCCATCATGCCCAGGTTCTTCTTGCGGGTCTTCTTGCCGGAGGCCGCGAACTTGGCGACCGATCCGGTGGGCGTCGCCTTGGAGGCCTGGCCGCCGGTATTGGAATACACCTCGGTATCCAGCACCAGGATGTTCACGTCCTGGTTCATTGCCAGCACGTGGTCCAGCCCGCCGTAGCCGATGTCATAGGCCCAGCCGTCCCCGCCGATGATCCAGATGGACTTCTTGACCAGCAGGTCCGCGTCCCTGAGCACTTCGCGCGCGCCGGCGCAGGCATCGCATGGGCAGTCCGGCTTGCCCTGCTTGATCCAGTCGGCCTCCCATTCGGTTCCCGTCATGTCCAGGCCGCACCTGCAGGCCTCCTTGAGCTTTTCCGCTGCGGTCTTGGATCCTTCCGCGTCATTCATGGCCTTGAGCCATTCGGCGCCGGCCTCCTTGATGCCCGCGTCGCAGTACTCCACCGCGATCATCTTTTCGATCGTCTCCGCCAGTTTCGCGCGGCGCTGGTTATAGGCCAGGTTCATGCCGAAGCCGAACTCCGCGTTGTCCTCAAACAGGCTGTTCGCCCAGGCCGGTCCATGTCCCTTGCTGTTGACGGCATAGGGCACCGTCGGGGAGGAACCGCCGTAGATGGAGGTGCAGCCGGTGGCGTTGGCGATGATCATCCTTTCGCCGAACAGCTGTGTCGCCAGCTTGATGTAGGGGGTCTCGCCGCAGCCGGCGCAGGCGCCGGAATACTCAAAGAGGGGCCTTAGGAACTGGCTGCCGCGGACGGTGTTCCTGTTGTGGTTGAAACCGTCATCCGGCAGCTTGCGGGCAAACTGCCAGTTTTCGTCCTGATGCAGCTGGCTGTCCAGCGGCTTCATCTGCAGCGCCTTGGTCTTGGCCGGGCACACCTCATAGCAGTTGCCGCAGCCGGTGCAGTCCAGCGGGCTGATCTGGATTCGGAAATCGTTGCCGGCGTATTCCTTGCCCATGGCCGGCTTGGTGGCAAAGCCCTCCGGGCGCTCCGCGCCGGACTGGATGAGGACGGGGCGGATGACGGCATGCGGACACACCATGGAGCACTGGTTGCACTGGATGCAGTGCTCGATCTGCCATTCCGGAACGTTCACGGCGATGCCGCGCTTCTCGTACTGGGTCGTTGCCGTGGGGACGACGCCGGCCGGGTCAAAGGCCGATACGGGGAGGGAATCACCGGCCTGCCGGAGAATGGGCTTGGCGACCTTGTCAAAATGCTCCGTCGCTTCGACCTTCATCGGTTCCGCACCGGTCCGGGCGTTCATCCAGCCCGCGGGGATCCTGACTTCCCTGAGCTCGGCCACCGCGCCGTCGATCACCGCCCAGTTGGCCTTGACCACCT
>CAZVSG010000042.1:2529-3336 GCA_964629345.1 uncultured Christensenella sp.
GTTTTCTTGGCGTAATCCTTCATGAACTTTTCAGCCTGGACGTAGGGGATGACGTTCGCCAGTTTGAAGAAGGCTGCCTGCATGATGGTGTTGATGCGCCCACCCATGCCATGCTTCTCCGCCAGGGCGATCGCGTCGATGATGAAGAGCTTGGCTTTCTTCTGGGCCAGGGCCTGTTTCATGGAAGCCGGGAGCCGTTCTTCAAGCTCCTTGCCCTCCCAGGGACAGTTGAGCAGGAAGGTGCCGCCGCGCTTGAGGGCGGAGACCATGTCGTACTGCGTCACGTAAGCCGGGTTGTGGCAGGCGATAAAGTCCGCGGCGTCGATCTGGTAGGTGCTTTGGATGGGGTTCCTGCCGAAGCGCAGATGGCTGACCGTCAGACCGCCGGACTTCTTGGAGTCATAGGCGAAGTAGGCCTGTGCGTAGAGCTTGGTATGGTCGCCGATGATCTTGATGGAGTTCTTGTTCGCGCCGACGGTTCCGTCGCTGCCCAGGCCGTAGAACTTGCAGGCGACGGTGCCCTCCGGCGCCGGGTTGAACTGGCGGCCCAGCGGCAGGGAGGTGTTGGTCACGTCGTCCGTGATGCCCACGGTAAAGTGGTTCTTGGGGCGGGGCTTCACGGAGTTGTCGAACACCGCCTTGATCATCGTGGGGGTGAATTCCTTGCTGGACAGGCCGTAGCGGCCGCCCAGGACCAGGATCTCGCTGCGTCCGGCTTCCGCCAGCGCGGTGCGCACGTCGGTATACAGCGGGTCGCCCAGCGCGCCGGGGATCAGGCGTGTGACCGCGTCGATGACGATCAGCGCC
>CAZVSG010000042.1:3346-4964 GCA_964629345.1 uncultured Christensenella sp.
CCCAGCGCGCCGGGCTCCTTGGTGCGGTCCATCACCGAGAGGCGCTTGACCGACTTCGGCAGGGCCTTGAGGAAGGCTTCCGCGGCAAAGGGGCGGTAGAGGCGGACTTTGAGCACGCCGTACTTCCTGCCCTTGCTGTTCAGCGCGGTGACCGTTTCGTGCGCGGCTTCAGCGCCGGAGCCCATGATGACCATCACGTCCTCCGCGTCGGGTGCGCCGACATAGTCAAACAGCCTGTAGGAGCGGCCGGTCAGCCGCTTCACCTGCTTCATGCACGCTTCAACGATCCCGGGCAGCGCCAGGTAATAGGGGTTGGCCGCCTCGCGGTTCTGGAAGTAGACGTCCGGGTTCTGCGCCGTGCCGGACTGGTGGGGATGCTCCGGATTGAGCGCTCGGGCGCGGAACGCCGCGATCCTGTCCCAATCGACCAACTTGGCGATGTCTTCATAGGAGATCTGTTCGATCTTCTGCACCTCATGGCTGGTGCGGAAACCGTCAAAGAAATGGAGGAAGGGCACGGAGGACTTGATGGTGGCCAGGTGGGCGACCAACGCCAGGTCCTGCGCCTCCTGGACGGAACCGGAAGCCAGCATCGCGAACCCTGTCTGACGGCAGGCCATCACGTCGCTGTGATCGCCGAAGATGGACAGCGCGTGGGTGGCAAGGGTACGGGCGCTGACGTGGAACACCGTGGGCAGCAGTTCGCCGGCGATCTTGTACATGTTGGGGATCATCAGCAGCAGGCCCTGCGAAGCGGTGTAGGTGGTCGTCATGGCGCCGGCCGCCAGCGAGCCGTGCACCGCGCCGGCCGCGCCGCCCTCCGACTGCATCTCAGAGACGCTGACCGGCTGGCCGTACAGGTTCTTCAGCCCCTGCGCCGACCATTCGTCAACATACTCCGCCATGGTGCTTGACGGCGTGATCGGGTAGATGGCCGCTACGTCGCTGAAAGCGTACGCGATGTGGCTGACTGCCCCGTTGCCGTCAACCGTGTACTTTTTTGCCATATATTCCTCCATCATATCTTTGAACCCGTATTCCGGGATTTCAAGCGAAACCAACGCCTATCAGTATGCGACGCAGACGTGTTTTTGTCAAGGATTCCATCCATTTCTCAGGGGCGCGTTTTCCCTTTCTGCGACTTGTTTTTTTGTGCCTCGATATAAAAATCTATGATAATATTCATTCAAATCGATGCTATTTTTTCTCCCGTTTCCTGCCGCGGGGGATCCGGCAGGATGAACCGCACGGCACGGGGCGCGGTCTCCAGGGTGAAATCCTTTCCCCGGATGATTTCCCCGTCAAGGCAGAGGGTTGTTTCCTCCCTGGTTTGGATCCGCACCTTCTTCGCGCGGACATACCCCAAAAACGGCTTAAAATCGGGGCTGTCCAGATGGCCGCCCTTTTTGTAGGTCCCGATGAGCCTGATCAGCGTTGTCCGGGGGAACGGCCTGATCGTGCATACATCCATCAGCCCGTCGTCATATACGGCCTTTGGCGCGCACAGGTAGCCTCCGCCGATATAGCGCCCGGACGCGAAGGAGGCGGTGAGCAGCGGGCCCTGGTGGATGACCTTGCCGTCCGCGGTGAGGGTGCAGTCCGTTTTCATATGGCGAAG
>CAZVSG010000042.1:5056-18039 GCA_964629345.1 uncultured Christensenella sp.
CGCCGACAAGGGGTTTCTGGCGGAAACGCGCCACGGTCGCGGCGGCGTGGGCCTCCAGGCCAATGTTGACCACGTTGATGGATGCGCGGTCCCCGGCTTTGATGAGGTCGACCAGGATGCTGCCGGCGTTGATCTGGTTTTTCAGGTCCAGGAACCTGCCTTCCCCGCCGAAGCACTTGACAAAATCGTTCCCGCTGCCGCAGGGCCACGCGGCGACCGCGGCATGGGGGAAGCCTGCCGCGCCCCCGGCGACCTCGCCCAGGGTGCCGTCCCCGCCGCAGGCATAAAAGCGAAGCGGATCCGTGCGGCTCTGGCAGGTCTCTCGGACAAAGGCTGCCGCGTCGCCTGCGCCGCCTGTGATGTAGAGGGTGTAGGGAAGCGGGGACAGCTTTTTGAGTTCTGACTCAAGCCTGCGCTGCGCGCTGCGCGCCCCCGCGGCGGGATTTAAAACAAAGATATGCTGAACATCCATATTGGACAGCCCTCCTGATCAGAGTGCGGGAACATCCGTCTTTCCGGACCGACTGCCTGCCGGCACGCCCGGGGCGACGGGGGTGAATGGGCTTAGTTGCCGCCCAGGATGGACTTGAGCAGATCCTCCGGATCAAGGCCGGCCTGCTTCAAGCCGCCGATCAGCCCATCCAGCAGGTTTTCCTCACTTTTTTTCTTTGTATCCTTTGCCGCGGCCTTTTTTTCGGCAGGCTTCTTCACAGCGGTCTTCTTTTTCGCGGTCTTCCCGGCGGGAGAGGTCTTGGCGGCTTTGGTTTTCACGGCGCTCAGCCTGCGTTTTTCCGCCGTCAGCGCTTTCTTCTCCGCGCCCAGTTTTTCAAGCCGCTGCCTGGCATTCTCTATGCTTTCATTGACTTTGGCGATTCTGGCCTCCACCTGTCTGAGCGTCAGTTTCTTTTCCGCCATTTTGCTGGCCTCCTTCTCCGCGCTGATCCCTTTCACCCCAGTATATAAGAAAACCTTGCCGGCGCAAGGTTAAACTTTCTTGAACGCCCATTTCCCGCTCTCAAAGCGAAGGTAGAAGAAAATGAGCCGCAGCCCGATTTCCGACAGACTCATCAGCCAGGTCGGCGCCAGGCTCAGATGGAACACGCTGACCGCCAGCCAGGCCATCAGCGGGCGGATCAGGGACACGCATAGGGTCATCACCCCGGCAATATACAGCGTGTCGCCCGCGCCGCGCAGGCTGCCTGCGAGCACGACGGAGGACATCTGAAGCGGCTGCATCAGCGCCACGACCAGCATGGTTTCCGCCGCGAACATGATGACCCGCGGCGCGTCCGGCGTGCCCGCGTTGATGAACAGCTGGCTGAGCGGATAACGCATCAGGGCGGTGAGCGCGCCCAGCAGCAGGGAGAGGGCCAGGGCGATGCGCTGGGTGATCTTTCCATACAGAAGGCTCAGGTCCCGCCGCCCCTTCCCCAGGTTCTGCCCGACCAGCGAAGTGGCCGCGACGGAGAGGCCGTCGGCGAAGTTGAAGGTGAGCGCGAGGAACTGCATGGCGATGTTGTGCGCCGCGAACATGGTCACGCCCAGGGAATACATGATGCGTGAATAGAAAAAGAAGCCGAAGCGGATACTGGCCTGCTCCACGATCGCGCTGCCGCCCACCCTGACGATGGCCTGCATGACCGGCCTGTCGATCCGCCAGCTGTCCCCGCGCGCGATGTGCAGGTAACTTCCCCGGTGATGGAACACGGCAAGGACCGACAGCACAAGGCCGGCTCCCATCCCGATCACGCTGGCGATCGCCGCGCCGCGCACCTCAAGCCGCGGAAAGCCCAGGTTCCCGAAGATGAGCAGATAATTGAAGAAGACGTTGACGAGGTTGGAGACGATGTTGACCTTCAGGGGGATACGCGTGTCACCCACCCCGCGCAGCGCGGCGTTGATGCACATGCTCAACGCGTTGATCGGCAGCGCCCAGATCATGATGGTAAAGTAGTCCACCGCGCCCCTGAGAACCTCCGCGTCATCGGGGGTCCGGCTGTGCCCGCCTGCCAGGCGCATCAGCGGTTCCGCGAAGAGGATCGTGAGCGCGGCGACCACAACGGACAGAAACAGTGAAAGCAGGATCGCATTCCTGAGCGTCGCGTTGGCGGCGTCACGCCGCCCTTCGCCCTTGCGTCTGGCGACGATGGTGGTGACCCCGACGTTCAGGGCAAAAAAAAGCGCCAGCATGATCATGCGCGGCTGCCCCGGCAGGGACACGGCGGCCAGCGCGTTCTTGCCAAGCTGCCCCACCATGATGGTATCCGCGCTGCCGATCAGGCTCATCAGTACCAGCTCCGCGATGGCCGGCAGGGCGATGGACAGGACGTCGCCATACGCCTTCCTGCTGTCCGGTATCCCGCCGAGGCGCTTTTCCTCACTCACCAGAGAACCGGAAGCAAACAGACGATTCAGCATGTTCATCAATTCAAGAAGATCCTCCAATCTGCAGCAAACGCCATCTTACCAAAAAAAACCGGAAGGGGCAAACAGACGCCCTCTGCCGTTCTTGCTTGTATCATGTTCGTCCATATGGTAGAATATCATCCGTTGTAAGCATACAGCGCACGGGTGCAATATCAATACAGGGGGAGAATACATGGCTGACTATCAGACGAAAGACATCCGGAACATCGCCCTGATGGGGCATGGCGGCGAGGGCAAAACGACCCTGGTGGAGTCGATGCTCTTCGCCGCGGGCAACATTGACCGCCAGGGCAGGATCGAAGATGGATCAACCACCGCCGACTTTGACCCTGAGGAGACCAGACGGGGCATTTCCATCTCCGCGGCCGTGGCGCCAGTGGAATGGAAAAACGTCAAGATCAACGTGATCGACGTGCCCGGCTACTTTGATTTCATCGGTGAATCCTCCGGCCCCATCCGCGTGGTCAGCACGGTCGGCATCGTGGTGTCCGCCGTGGGCGGCCTCACCGTAGGGGCTGACAAGGCCTGGGCCGCCTCGGTCAAACAGGGGAACGGACGCCTGTTCATCGTCAACCAGATGGACCGGGAGAACGCTGACTTTGACAAGGTGCTCCATGGTCTGCGCGAGAAGTACGGCAGCAGCGTGGTGCCTCTTCTCGTGCCTGTGGGCAGTTCATCCAACTTCAAGGGCGTTGTCAATCTGCTGGAGAACAAGGCGTTTGAAGGCGCGGGGAAAGCGCTGAAGGAGGTCCCCGTTCCGGAGAGCCTCGGCGGCCTGGTGGATCAGTACATGGGGGAGATCACCGAAGCCGCGGCGGAGGCAGACGACGAACTGCTTGAGAAATACTTCGAGGAAGGCGAGCTGAGCCATGAGGAGATCCTCGTCGGCTTCCGCAAAGGCCTTCAGGCTGGAAAGATCGTGCCCGTCATCGCCGTTTCGGCGCTCAGCGGCATCGGCATCAGCGCGCTTCTTGACATGATGAAGGATTACCTCAACTCTCCCGAAGGAACGGCAAACGAGGGCGTCAACCCGAAAACCGGGGAACCCCTTGTGCGCAGATGCGACGCGGGCGAACCTTTCTCCGCCTTTGTGTTCAAGACCATCGCCGACCCCTTTGTGGGCAAGCTGTCCCTTATCCGGGTCATGTCCGGCACCCTCACGCCGGCGACGCCGCTGTACAACGTCGGCCAGGAAAAATCGGAGAAAACAAGCGGCCTGTTCACCATGCGCGGCAAGAAACAGACGGGTGTGCAGCTGCTGTACGCCGGTGACATCGGCGCGCTGAGCAAACTGAACTTCACCGCCACGGGCGACACGCTGTGCGACCAGAACGCGCCCGTCAAATTCCCCGAGCTGGCATTCCCCGTCCCCTCTTTTACCAAAGCGATCTTCGCCGCCAAGCAAGGCGAGGAGGACAAGGTCTTCTCCGGACTCTCCCGCCTTCAGGAGGAGGATCCCTCCATCAAAACGGAAAAGAACACCGAGACGACCGAGACCCTGATCTCCGGCCAGGGCGAGCTCCACCTGGATGTGGTGCGCTCCAAACTGCAGATCAAGTTCGGCGCTGCGGCGCTGCTGGAGGACCCCAAGATCCCTTACCGCGAGACCATCCGCAAGACCGTTTCCGCCCAGGGCCGCCATAAAAAACAGTCCGGCGGGCACGGACAGTTCGGCGACGTGTGGATCGAGTTCTCCCCGATCGGGGATACCAACGTCGATTTCGAATTTGTTGACGCGGTGGTCGGAGGCGTCGTGCCGCGAAACTTCATCCCCTCTGTGGAAAAGGGTCTGCGGGAGAACATTCCCAGGGGCGTGCTGGCGGGCTATCCGATGGTGGGCCTGCGCGCGAAGCTCTATGACGGCTCTTATCACGCGGTGGACTCCTCTGAAATGGCCTTCAAGACGGCGGCCCGCATCGCGTACAAGAAGGGCTGCCTGGAGGCGAGCCCGGTGCTGCTGGAGCCCATCATGCACGTGGAGATCCTGGTGCCGGATGAGTACATGGGCGATATCATGGGCGACATCAACAAGCGCCGCGGGCGCATCATGGGCATGAACCAGGTGGAGGGCCAGCAGCAGGTGGTCGCGGAAGTCCCGCAGTCTGAGATGTCCCGCTACGCCACCGACCTGCGCAGCATGACCCAGGCGCGCGGCACCTTCACCATGGCGTTTGAGCGTTATGAGGAAGTGCCCGGCGAAGTGTCCAAGAAGATCATCGAAAGCGCCAAGAAGGAAGAGGAAGAGGAAGACTGAGCTTCCTGCCGGATCAAGCGATTCAAGAGAGATGACGCCGCGGCCGCGGCGTCATCTCTTGTACTGTTCTTCATTGCGCAAAAGGGAAGCATGCCTGGCCAAAGAGACAAACATTTTTCAGCCGCTCAAAGGCTGCCTGCATGAAGAGAAGCTGTCTGGATCCGAGCGGGAGGATGCCCAGTGATGTCCACGGCTTATGTAAGGGTCAGTTTCCCCAGGGGATGAAATCCTGCCGCGCGCCCTGCCCGTCGACATAGTGATTGAGTTTGAACCGGGTGTCCTTTTGGATCCGTTTCATGACGGCCTGCGCCTCATCGCCTGAGACGAGCACCGGCTGGTAATTGTTCTCCGGCGCGGTTCCGCTGATGTGAATGGGCCAGAGGGTCAATTGGTGCCCCTGATAGACGCCGTCCTTAAAGCGCAGCTCGAACTGCGCAACAGCGCTGATGAGGCTGTGGATCTTTTCGTCCACCCCGGTATTGCCGCCGAAGGAAGCGTTGCCCAGCGAGTATAGGTGGGTGACCCCGCCCACGACGCGGATGCCCTGTGGTACATGGGGATGGTGCCCGACGATGATGTGCGCGCCGAGGCTCCTGAGGAGGTTTCCATACCCCTCCTGCATGCTGCCGTGGGTCGGGCTGTATTCTTTTCCGGCATGCAGGGAGGCGACGATTACCTGGCATCCGGCCTCTTTCAATTCTGCAAAGCACTTGGCGACTTTCTCCGGATGGTCCTTGTAATACAGCGGTATGACCCCGACGAACCCAATTTTGATGCCGTCCTTTTCCCATACCGCTACAGGGTTTCCGTTGGATGTCGAGCCGCTGTAGAGCACGCCGGCGGCGTCAAGGGCATCGACAGTCGACTGGTATCCTTCCTGTCCAAAATCCTCCGTGTGGTTATTGGACAGGTTGACCGCCTCGACGCTCCCGGCGCTGAGGATCGACGCAAAGGACGTTGGCCCCCTGAAACGGTATCGGCTGGTCTGCGCCGCGGCATCGTCATTGAATACGTTTTCAAGGTTGGCCAGCGTGATGTCATCATTCGCGGTCAGTTCCATGAGCTTTTCAAAGGGATAAGAGGGGCCGAAGCGTTCAATATACCGTTGAAAGGCATATTCCCTGGTGCTGACAGGGTCGTTGCTGCCCAGCAAGGTGTCGCCCAGGCAGGTCAGGATGATCGTCTGCTCGTCCGCATACGCCGCCGAGAGGGCCATCACCATGGTAAGAAGGACAGCGACCGAAACTCTTTTCATCATCCGCATTTACAGTTCCCATCAAAATATACCATGATATTCTGCACATCCCGCGCGACTTGTCAACGCTTGACTTGATATGCGCTTGTTGCTAAACTACCCACACTCAAAGGCTCAAAACCCTGGAGGTGCTTGATGCACTGCAAATCATTTCTGGCTGTGACCGCTGTCCTTTGCGCTGCGCTGCTGATGTCCCTGCCCGTCATTCCCTGCGGCGCGGCAGGAAGTCTGCCGATGGACACCTACACAGGCGGGGAGATGCCAAAGGACGCCTCCTATCTGTCGGATACGCAGTATCAGGACTCCTCCATTTCCGCGGAGATCTTCACGGGCCGGTATGTCGACACCGAATACACCTATGCCCATGTCAGGATCAAGGATCCTTCCCAGCTTCGCACAGCGCCGGCGGCGATCGTCAACTCACCCGCTGCAACCTTTAAGAGCACATCGACATTCCGCGGCCGTTTTGTCGCAAAGGCCGTCAACGCCGTCATTGCCATCAACGGGGATTACTTTACAAAGCCGGACAAATGCCAGGTCGTCATGCGGCAGACCCATCAGCTGCGTAATTCCGCAAGAGGGGACATGGACGTTCTGATCATTGACAAGTCCGGCAACTTTGACGTCATCAAACAGTGCACCAAAGATATGTATCAGGCGTATTACGACGCTCATGCAGAGAACATGTACAATGTTTTCTGCTTCGGTCCCGTCCTGGTCGAGAACGGGCTCTCCGTTATCTCTTCGGATTACATCAATAAATCGATCGGGTCAGGCAACAGGACGCAGCGCTCCGCCATCGCGCAGCTCGGCGAGCTGGAATACCTTCTGGTGACCTCCGCGGGACCCCAGAGTAAAAACTCAAAGGGCATGACGATCGCCGAGCTCGCCACACTCATGGAATCGCTGGGGCACGAGTTTTCGGAAACCGGCTGCCGCCTGGCCTTCAACCTGGACGGCGGCAACAGCTCGACCATGGTGTTCAAGCAGAACAATGAACAGGAAGGCGGCCTGCTGTACACCAAGGTCAATTCTCCGGAGATCGAACGGTTTTTAAGCGATATCATCTATTTTGCCACTCTGGATAGCCATGACTGAGCCGGTCTATTGGTTTGCACATACTTCATTCCCATTGCCGGCCTACTGGGTGCTGATGGGGCTGTTCCTGCTTCTGTCCTCTTTGCTGATGCATCATCAGAAACGCGGGCAAGGTCATAAAAAAGCACTGGTGCCGGTGTTTTTATTCCTGGCCTTGCCGCTTGCACTGTTCTTTGCCCGGCTGATCTTCAGCTTTGTCCGCTTTGAGGAAGTGTTCCTGGACGAGTTTGGGGAGTTCAAAGGGTTGGGGAGCTTTTTCCAGCCTGAGAGCCACGGGTTCAGCATCATTGGGAATATGCTTGGGGGGCTGCTTGCAGCCCTCCTCACGGCCAAACTGCTTGGCTTAAATCCCGGATACGTGCTGGACAGCGCGGCAGCACCCGCCGCGCTGCTGATCGGCCTGGCGCGGCTGATCGAGCCTTTGAACGGCCAGGGGTACGGGGAAATGGTGTCCTCGCCCTTCCTGGGCTTCTTCCCGCTCAGCCTGACAAACGACTGGGGTGAGAGCCTGCTTTCCGTCAGCTTTATCGAGGGGGTGCTCGCACTGACCCTGTTAGCCGTCCTCCTTGCCGCCTCGAAGCGTTTTTTCAGACCGGGTATGAAAGCGCTGTTCTTTCTTGTGTTCTTCTCTTTGAGCCAGATCCTTCCGGAGAGCTGGCGGAGGGATGATGTGCTGTTCATCTTCATCTTTGCGCGTGTCACCCAGGTCGGATACGCGGCGCTGTTTATGGGCGCTGTGGCCTGTCTGGGCGTGCTGGCGGTCAGGCGGGATGGGTTCAGCTGTACGCTGTTGTGTGAATGGTTTCTGACCGTGTTTGGCGTTTTGGTCTGTGTGGGTTGCGAGTTCGCCCTGGACAAGACAAACCTTCCTGATTTGCTGGTGTATCTGGTGATGGCATTGACCCTGTCGGGCCTGGCGTTAATAACAGGGCGAAGGATGATGAAAACGGAGGTAGGCGAATGATGCGCAAAGCGGGATGTCTGCTCCTGGTACTATTTCTGCTGTACGGTTCGGCAAGTGCCGTCACCTGGCAAGGAGACAGCGGCGTTCCGATCATCCTTGCCGTTGGGGGCAGTTTTGTCTATGCAAGAGACAACCAGGGTCAGATCTCTGTTTGGGGGGATAATCAATTCGGGCAGCTTGGGCGGGGGTCCGTCCAGCAGTCGTTTCGAGTCAAAGGATTTACCACCAAGAACAGCGACATTGATCTTCTGCGCCTGAAGGACATCGTTCCCGCATCGGACTACAGTTTCCTGTGGATGGATGACAGCACCGTATTTGGGGTCGGTAACAATGCGTATCTTCCCATGACAGTGAAGGATTACTACCTAAAGACCCATGTGCGCATCAACCTGAATGAGGAGATCGCTGACATCAAGGCGGGATTCGGGCACGTGTTGGCGCTCACAGTGCAAGGGGAGGTCTTCGCCTGGGGCAGGAACAACCGTGGCCAGGTTGGCAGTGAAAAGCACGTGAGCGTGATGGAACCTTATAAACTACCCCTTCATGATATTGTCCAGATCGCTGCAGGCGGAAAGTTTTCTCTGGCTCTTGATAAAGAAGGCACGCTTTGGGGATGGGGCGACAACGAATACCGCATCCTAAATCCCGGTACACCAGATCACCAGACTGTACCTGTCAGGATCGATACCGGCGATATCAGGATCGCAACCATGGATGCCTGCGGGGCTGGTATCTTGCTGCTGGATGAAAACGGCGTTTTGTGGGCGTGGGGAAGGAATGACATGTGACAGCTGGGATATGACACGGGCGGGGAAACCGGGGTCTCGCCGCGCGCCGTCCCCCTGCCCCTGCCGGTCACTTACGTTGCCGCGTACAGTTCACAGACCTATGCGATCCTGGAGGACGGATCGCTTTGGTCCTGGGGCAACAACAGCTATGGACAGCTTGGCCAGGGCTTCCGCTCCTCATCCACCCAGGGTGTGTTGCCCGGAAAAGCCTGGGACAAAGACGTCGTTCTGGTCATGGGGGGCAGCCTGTTTGTGATTGCCATGACCCGGGACGGAACCCTGCTCTCCGCAGGTATCAGCAAATTCGGCCAGCTCGGGCGCGGGGATGCGAAGAGCGTGTACACCCTCTCACCTGCGGGAATCGACCTCATCCTTCCATGAAATCCTGACCAGACCGGTCAAACATAGAAAGGACAATACACGAAATGAAGAAAAGATGGATCCTGCTCCTTCTGCCGATTCTTGTTTTATGTATGCCATCTCCTGCCTTAGCGACGGTGGAGCGACATCCAGAGCTGGATGCGGCGTTTTCCATGATCGAGGAGGGCAATCTTTTCCTGGAGCGCTACAACCTTCTCACGGGAGGGAATGTCCAGGCCAGGTACAAGTACGGCCTCCCTTACTTCTTCGGGGGAAAGAACACGGATTACCTGATGAAACTCAAGCGCCCGATCGAGACCACCAAGTACTACCGGACTGATAAAACCTATGTATACGGCTTTGACTGCTCAGGCTTTACCAACTGGATCAACGAACAGTCGGGCAAACCTCGGCATGACACGCTTCAGGCGAT
Organism: uncultured Christensenella sp.; assembly: GCA_964629345.1. Taxonomy (GTDB): domain Bacteria; phylum Bacillota; class Clostridia; order Christensenellales; family Aristaeellaceae; genus UBA6115. The sequence continues at coordinate 14,636 of CAZVSG010000042.1, forward strand.
GATCCTTCAGTACGAGAAGTACAGGGAGAATCAGCTTCCCGTCAAGGACGTCCCCTTTGATCGTCTGCATGAAAAGCTGCAGGTGGGGGATTTCCTGGTCGGCAAACACAGCGCCCGTCATATCATGATGTATATCGGTACGCTGGAAGATTACGGATTCACAGAGGAAACCGCTCCGGAACTGAAGGATTACCTGACCTATCCCCTTGTCATCCACGACGGCGCCAACCCCTTTTACCCGGAGCGTTATCAGCGCTATATAGAGGAAAACAATCTGAGGGCGACGACGACCAATGGCGGCGTCTGTGTCTCCATCATCGGGGTTCCTGTCTCGGAGATGCCGCATAGCGCAGAAAGCAACCGGCTGACTTTCCACTATTTCATCCTGGATGGCTATCAACTTACGCTCTACGACGTCACGACCGCCACGTCCTACGTATGGTTCAGAATGTGACAGGCGCCGGCGTTGCTTCAATCAGATGCCCATCCTCTGAGGGGATGGGCGTCGCTGTTTTGATATAGACCAGCCCGCGCAGCGCTTCGACCCGCCTGTCCCCGATGCCGCTGACCGCCTTGAGGTCCTCTACGAAGTAGAAGGGATTGATTTCCCGCTGGGCGATGATCGCCTCCGCGAGATATTCCCCGATGCCCGGCAGGCCCATCAGCTCCTCCCGGGTGGCTGTATTCAGCTCAATGCCGTCATTGGGCGTCGGCGCGGCCGGCGGCGGGCTGACGGCTGGGCTGAGGGGCACGCTCCATGTCTCCCCGCGCTGAAGGCTGTCCAGTATCGCGGATACCCCCGCGAACACCGCCAAAGCAAGGCAGCAGGCCAGCAGCGCGGCGCCCGCGGTCTTCCTGGTCCGATTCATGTACGGCGGAGTTTCTGTCCCTGCGGCGTATCCTCTGCTGACCAGCCCAGATCCGAAAGCTTCCCGCGCAGCGCGTCGCTGCGCGCCCAGTCCCTGTCCTTGCGGGCCTGTGCGCGCTGATCGGCGATCAGGCGCACTTCTTCCGGGATCTCCTCTTCGCTTTGCGTCAGCAGGCCGAACAAGCCGGTCATCCGGTCCATCGCTGCCAGCGCGGCCTGCAGCGTGCCTGCCGGGGTGCTGTCATCCAGCTCCGTGTTGATGAAATAGACCAGCTCAAACAGCGCGCCCATGGCTTCGGCGGTATTGAAGTCGTTGTCCATCCCGCTGCGGAAGCGGTTTTCGATCTCACCGATCACCTGCAGCGCCTTCTCATCCTTTGCGTCAGGGAAGCTGCACCCGGCGGCCCTTAGCAGATGGGTCAGCCTCTCCTTCGCGGTCTTCAGCCTTCCCTTTGAGGCATGCGCCTGTGCCATCATGTCCCGGCTGAAGTTGAGCGGGCTGCGGTAATGCGCCGAGAGCATCAGCATGCGGACGTCCTCCGGCTCATACTCGTTCAGGACCTCCCGCACAGTGAAGAAGTTGCCGAGGGATTTGGACATCTTGGTGTTGTCGATGTTGATGAAGCCGTTGTGCATCCAATAGTTCACGAAGGGGTGCCCGGTGAACCCCTCGCTCTGCGCGACCTCGTTCTCATGGTGGGGGAAGAGGAGGTCCTGCCCGCCGCCGTGGATGTCAAACACCTCGCCCAGATAAGCCATGCTCATCGCGCTGCATTCGATGTGCCAGCCGGGCCGTCCCCTGCCCCAGGGGCTGTCCCAGCTGGGTTCATTCGGCTTCTCGGCCTTCCAGAGCGCGAAATCGAGCGGATTGCGTTTTTCCTCATCCACGTTCACCCGCGCGCCGCTGTCCAGGTCCTCAAGGTTTTGCCCGGAGAGCTTGCCGTACTCCGGGAAGGCGGGGGTATGGAAGTACACGCTGCCGCCCTGTTCATAGGCCAGGCCCTTTTGAATGAGGCGCTGGATGAGGGAGATCATCTGCGGCATATGGTCGGTTGCCCGGGGATGCACCGTCGCCGGCCGGATGCCCAGGGCGTTCGCGTCCTTCCAGTATTCCTTGATGAACCGGTCGCCCAGCTCGCGCACCGTGACGCCCTCGCGGTTGGCGCGGTCGATCATCTTGTCATCGATGTCGGTGAAGTTCTGGACGAAGGTGACTTCATACCCGGAATATTCCAGGTAGCGGCGGAATACGTCAAACAGAATGAAAGGCCTGGCGTTGCCGATGTGAAAAAAATCGTAGACCGTCGGGCCGCAGCAGTACATGCCGACCTTTCCTTCCCGCACGGGGACGAAATCTTCCTTTTTCCGCGTCTGGCTGTTGTAGATCTGCAGCATGCTGTCCCCCTATAAAGACGGCGGCAACCCTTCGCGCCGCCGCGCCATCCCGGCATCCGGCGTCCGGGTTTCCGTTCTTGATGGATTGAGTTTATCTTCCCGGTGAAACCATGTCAAGCAAGGGGTCCGGGGACTGGATCAGGGCTTCCTGGGCGTTGATCTCCGGCTCTGAGCGCGCAGCGCGCTCATAATGCATGCCGTGCATCAGCTGCCACCTCTTGCGGTTGTCCATGAAGCCAAGGCTTAGGATGGACAGGATCTGCCTGCGGATCCCTTCGTCCTTGACCGGTACGGTGAGTTCCACCCTTTTATCCAGGTTCCGGGTCATCAGGTCGGCGGAGGAGAGGAACACTTCCCCGTTTCCCTCGTTCTCAAAGGCATAGATGCGGGAGTGCTCCAGGAAACGCCCCACCGTGCTGAAGATCTGCAGGTTCCCGTTCTCCCTGTAGTTCAGGCAGCAGATACCCCGCACCATCAATCTGACGGGGACGCCTTCATCCGCGGCGGACAGAAGCGCCTGGATCATTGAGGGGTCGGAGAGCGAGTTCATCTTCATCGTGATCCCGCATGGCTTTCCCTGGCGGGCGTTCTCTTCCTCGCGCCTGATGCGGGCGAGCATGGCGTCCCTGAGGGCATAGGGCGAGGCGATCATTTCCTTCATCGGATAGGTATAGCTGTAGCCCAGGATCAGGTTGAAAAAGGCGGCCGCGTCCTCGCCCAACTGCCTGTCGCAGGTCATCACGCCCATGTCGGTGTAGACCTTCGCCGTCACGTCGTTGTAGTTTCCGGTGCCGAAATGCACGTAATGCCGAAGATTATTGCCTTCCTGCCGGATGACGAGGGTGACTTTTGAGTGCGTCTTCCAGCGCGGAACGCCGTAGAGGACGTGGCAGCCCGCTTTCTCCAGCGCCTTGCTCCAGGCGATGTTATGCTCCTCGTCAAAGCGGGCCCTGACCTCGATGAGCACCGTCACCTGCTTGCCGTTTTGCGCGGCGCGGGCCAGGGCGTCGATCATCGGGCTGTGGGAGCTGACCCGGTAGAGCGTCTGCTTGATGGCCAGCACATGGGGGTCGGCAGCGGCTTCCGCCAGGAAGCGGATCACCGGGTCAAAGCTGTCATAGGGATGATGGAAAAACAGGTC
>CAZVSG010000043.1:0-17426 GCA_964629345.1 uncultured Christensenella sp.
GCGGCGAATGGGAGCCCGTCCAAACCGTCGCCGGCCCCGGCGGGGACCACGTCGCCCTGCTGCCCTTCCGCTTCCCCCTCCCCGCGCCGCAAAGCGACGATAAGGACGCCCTTCCCTTCCGGCTGTTCGTCAATCTGCTCCTGCGCCGCGATTTGGGGTGGCTGGGGACGGCGGGGGAATAATACAGGGGCAGCCCATGGGGACCATACCCCTTCATTTTTGCTGTATACAAAAAGGGAAAGGGGGCAACGGAAACACACAGATACGTCCACTTTATTCTGGCCGCGGCCATGGCAAATTGAGGGCCAGCGGTTCAAATCCGCTATGCTCCATCACCAAATCCCTTGAGAAATCAAGGGGTTTGATTTTTGATCGAATAGGATCTGTACTTGGTACCATGAGATTCTCTGATGTGTTTGGAACGAGATATTTGGATGAGCGACCGGCATCTCCCGATTTCGGGACCGGCAAGAAATATGACAGTGCCTGTATGGAATCATCCTTGGTTGCTTCGCCGGAGCCATACCATGAATCGTTGCAGCGCTCAACATGTGCAAGGTTCATCAGGCATTGACAATCAGGTCACAGAGTACCATAATTGTGTAAACAATTCTAAAAAGAGAGGTGCCAAATGAAAAAATCGATTTCATTCCTACTGTCCCTGCTCCTTCTCGTCTCCCTGGCAGGCGTTGCCATGGCGGAAAGCGACCTGGAAATGGAAGCCCTGATTTCTGCCGCCAAAGCGGAAGGCGAACTGGTCATCTACGGATCGGCGGAGGAGCCCTACATCGCAGCCGCGGCGAAGAAGTTTGAAGAGCTTTACGGCATCAAGACCTACTACACCCGCCTGTCCACCGGGGAAGTCCAGGCAAAGATCACTGAAGAGGGCGGGAACCCCTCCGCCGACGTATGGTTCGGCGGCACGACTGACCCCTACAACGAGACCGCCGCAGCCGGTCTGCTGGTGGCCTATGAAGCGAAAAACGCCAAGAACCTCGTCAGCGACCTCTACCGGGACAAGGACGGCTTCTGGTACGGCATTTACAAGGGCATCCTGGGTTTCATGGTGAACACCGAAGAGCTGACACGCCTGGGCGTACCCGCCCCGAAGGGGTGGGACGACCTGCTCAAGCCCGAATACAAGGGCCTCATCTGGATGTCCAATCCGAATACCGCCGGCACCGCCAAGCTGATCATCAACACCATGGTGCAGATGAAGGGGCATGACGCCGCGATGGACTACTTTGTGGAGCTGGACAAGAACGTCGCCCAGTACACCAAGTCCGGCTCCGGCCCCTCCAAGAAGGTGGGCGTGGGCGAGTGTGTCATCGGGATCGGCTTCCTGCATGACGGCATCACGCAGATCCTGATGGGTTACGACAACATCGCGCTGGTCATCCCCCAGGAGGGCACCAGCTTCGAAGTCGGCGCGACGGCCATCTTCAAAGGCGCCAAGCACCCCGAAGCCGCCAAGCTCTGGGTGGAGTTCGCCCTCTCGCCTGAGTGCGTCAACCTGGCCAAGGGAAACGAGTCCTTCCAGTTCCTGGTGCTCAGCAACGCCGAGCAGCCCAAGGAAGCAACAGACTTCGGCCTGGACCCCGACAACGTCATCGAGTACGACTTTGAGGACGCCAAAGCCAACACCAGCAATTACGTCAAGGATTACTTCGACGCGCTGGGCGCCGCGGCCGATGACCGCTTCAAGATTGAATAACCTCCCGCTCAGAAAATCGGCCGGGGATGGGCAGCGCCCCATCCCCGGCCTTGTTTTTCAGCGAACGCCATGTGATTGAGAGGTGAAAACGATGCAGCAAAGCCAGCGCGTTAAGCTGGAGCGAAGGAAGTTTTTTTCTGACCCGCTCATGGTGGGGGTCATCCTGCTCCTGGTCATTTTCCTGTCGTTGTTCATCCTCTACCCCCTGGCCATGCTGATGACCGACAGCGTCTACTCCCCGGACTCCTACAGCGTTTACCAGGTCTCGCAGAGCGCGGAGGAGGTCCGAGCGCTGTTTGAAAGCCGGGGCAAGGACGTCAAGGCACTGAGCGTCGACCGGAAGACCGTGCTGCAGCTTCCGGACCTTGAAGGCCTGACAAAGACCCGCGAGATGGGAAAGACTGCCAGCACCACCTACATGGCGGACCTGCTTGATGAAGAGCTGCCCGGTACCGCCGTCGTTGTACGAAAGATGGAAGGACTGCTCTCCCTGCAGTCCTTCCCGCACATCTTCCAGGACTACACCTTCAAGCGCGCTTTCACCAACACGGTGTGGCTGGGTTTGATCACCGGCCTGGGCGCCACCCTGATGGGCCTGCTGTTCGCCTATGTGGATTGCTACGTCAAGGTGAAGAACCGGGTGATGAAGAAAATGTTTAACGTCGTGTCCCTGCTGCCGGTCGTCTCACCGCCGTTTGTCCTGTCCCTGTCGATGATCCTGCTGTTCGGCAAGGCAGGTCTGGTCACGCGAAGGCTGCTGGGTATCTACGACTCGGACGTCTACGGGCTTCAGGGCATCGCCATCGTACAGATCCTGACATTTTTCCCGGTCTGCTACCTGATGCTCAAAGGCCTGCTGAAAAACATAGACCCTTCCATGGAGGAAGCCGCGCGGGACATGGGGGCCAGCCGCTGGAAAGTGTTCACCACCATTACCCTTCCCCTGATGCTGCCGGGGCTGGGGAACGCCTTTCTGGTCACCTTCATCGAGTCTGTCGCGGACTTCGCGAACCCCATGCTCATCGGCGGCAGCTATGACACCCTGGCGACCACCATCTACCTGCGCATCACCGGGGGCAGCTATGACATGCAGGGAGCGGCGGCGATGGCCATCGTGCTCCTGTCCATGACCGTCTTCCTCTTTGTGGTCCAGAAATATTACCTGGAAGCCAAGACAGCCGCCACCCTCACCGGCAAAGCGTCCCGGGCGCGCATGCCCATCGCTGAGCGTTCCGTTACCCTGCCGCTCACCACGCTGTGCGCCGTGGCCAGCGCTTTTGTCATCCTGATGTATGTCGCCATCCCTTTCGGCTCGCTGTTCAAACTATGGGGGCGCGACTACTCGCTGAGCTTCAAATGGTATGAACAGCTCATCAAGGCGGACGGGCTGAAAGCTTTCCAGGATTCCTTTGTATTGAGCTTCATCGCGTCCCCCATCACCGCGCTGCTGTCCATGATCATCGCCTACCTGGTGGTGAAGAAGCGTTTCTTTGGCAAGGGCTTCATTGAATTCGTCTCCATCCTGGCGATGGCTGTGCCGGGTACCGTGCTGGGCGTGGGCTTTATCCGCGGCTTCGCCAACGGCGTGTTCCGCACCGGCTTCCTGCAGGGGCTCTACGGCACGGGTGCCATTCTGGTCATTGTTTTTATCGTCCGCTCGCTCCCGGTGGGTACCCGCAGCGGTATCTCTGCCCTGCGGCAGATCCACCCCTCGATCGAGGAGTCCGCCTATGACCTAGGGGCCGGCAGCGGAAAAGTGTTTATGTCCGTCACGCTGCCGCTCATCAAGGAATCCTTCTTCAGCGGGCTGGTCACAACCTTTGTGCGCTCCATCACCGCCATCAGCGCCATCATCCTGCTGGTCACCCCCAGGTACCTGCTCATTACCACCCGCATCAACGAATTCGCCGAGAAGGGCAGCTACGGCGTCGCCTGCGCCTATGCGACGATCCTGATCGCCATCGTCTACACAGCGATCCTCATCATGAACCTGTTCATCAAAGTCTTCGGCACCAGCAAACAAGTGAGGGAGGCACAGGCCGATGTCCAGTAAGAAGGGCGTGAAGATCGAAAACGTATCGAAGATCTACGTAGACCCCAAAACCAAAAACCCGTTTTACGCGGTCAAGGACATCTCCCTTGACATCAAACCCGGCGCGTTCGTCACCCTGCTGGGCCCTTCCGGCTGCGGGAAGACGACCACGCTGCGCATGATCGCGGGCTTTGAGAGCCCCGACAGCGGGGAGATCTACCTGGGCGGCGAGCCGGTCAACGCGCTGACCCCCAACAGGCGCGACACCGCGATGGTGTTCCAGAGCTATGCGCTCTTCCCCCACTACAATGTCTATGACAACGTCGCCTACGGCCTGAAACTGCGCAAAATGGGCAAGGACGAGGTGCACAGGAAGGTGATGGACATCCTGGAACTGGTGGAAATGAAGGGGATGGAATCCCGCATGACCAACCAGCTCTCCGGTGGCCAGCAGCAGCGCATCGCGCTGGCACGCGCCCTGGTGGTGGAACCCGGGGTGCTGCTGTTTGACGAGCCGCTGTCCAACCTGGACGCCAAGCTGCGCGTCACCATGCGCACTGAGATCCGCCGGATCCAGCAGACTTTGGGGATCACCGCCATTTATGTCACCCATGACCAGTCCGAAGCCATGAGCCTGTCGGACCAGATCATCATCATGAACAAGGGCGTGATCGCTCAGATCGGAACGCCAAGGGAAGTTTATTACCAGCCAAGCGACGAATTCGTAGCGGATTTCATCGGCGAGGCGAACTTCCTGGACGGCAGCGTCAAAGCGCTGGAGGGCGGCAGCTGTCTGATGGAGATCGCCGGGCACACCATCAGGCTGCCCAATCCCAAAGGCTATCCCGCCGGTACCAAGTGTAGGATGGTAGTGCGCCCGGAAGCCGTACTGATCGGCAAGGATGGCCTGTTGCCCTGCCGCGTGACCCTGTCCTGTTTCATGGGCGCCTACCATTTCTACCATGTCATTGTGGGCGCTGCCCTCATCAAGATCACTGACTATTGCCCGGTCAACAAGCACACCTTCCAGGCGGGTGACGAGGCTTGGCTGGGCTTTGAGGACAACTGCGTCCATATCCTGTAACGCAGTTGAAAATGTAGTGTATTCAATATTGCCTCCAGCCTGACAGGCGTTCGGGTTGGAGGTGCCGCATTCCTTCCCGCCCGGATTTTACGGAATACGGCCAATCATGCTCCGCTCATGCACGGCCCGGCAGAGAGTGATGTCGGTCTGCCTCCAGTCTTTGTACCCGTTGGTGGGTTAGCAAAGACCGTTCATCGGCACACGCATCCCTTCTTAGGTTCAACCACATCGCAACACAGGCCGGCGAGGCGCTCAAGGGCGTGTACGGCGTAGAGTGAGCATCAGCACAGTTGGCAGGACGAGGCAAGCGTACTCTCGTCCCAGCAAGGCCCCGAACCCCCCGCCAAGTTCGGCAGAAAAATTTCGTCTTCACTCATCTGCCCTCCAGCAGATGAGCGAAGACGGCGTCCTTTTCATATTTCCTTCAGCACGGTGAAAATCAGCAGGGAAAACACCTGCAGGTGATAGAGCGCGCGGCCCGGAAAAAGCTCCTCGATCCTTGACAGGGTATCGCTGTCCGTATGCATGATCCTGCCTGCATCGGCCGTTTCACTGTCCCCGTCGTACTGGCGGTCGGGGCCGGGGATCTCCCAGTTGCTCGCCTCGATGTAAACATAGGGGATGCCGCGTTCCACAAAAGAGATGTGATCGCTCCAGTCACCCGTCGAGGGGGAAGGATAAAACGGCATGTAAAAACCCGGCGCGGGGTTGTTAAATGTCCAGGGGTGCTGCCGGAGCCCAAGCCCAAGCCGCTGTCCGATCGCAAAGACCTTCTCAAAGGCCTCCAGACCGTCGACACGTTTTCGCTGAAAATCGGCGACGCCCCCGTGCAGGTAGCAGAAGTCCCCGCAGATGACCGAGTCCATGTTGATCATGAAATCGGTCTGCGCGACCTCCTCCCTGGTCATGCTCTCGGCATAGGCGGCGGAGCCGTCGCAGTCATTCTCCTCAGCCCCGAAGAAGACGAATACGATCGTATGCGGCGGCGCATCCCCCTTGACCAGGCGGCAGGCCGTCTCCAGCAGCAGCGCGATGCCGGAGCCGTTGTCCCCTGCACCAGTTCCGTCATAATGCGCGCCGACGATGATCTGGCGTTCCGTTTGCCCCGGCAGCCTGGCGATGATATTCTTCGAGGTCTGCCGGTCACCGTCCTCATCCTCAAAGGAAAACCTCTCCACTGAGATCTGGTTTTTTGCAAATCCGGCTGCTTTCAGCTGTGCAACGATCCAGTCCTGCGCTTCCTCGGTGTTCTCACCGCTGACGCAGTCCCGGTCCGGCAGCCGGCTGTCGATGTACTGGAGATAGTCGTAGGCCGGCTGCCCATAATCGCCAAAATCGACACCGGACACCCGCTCCGTTTCATAGGCGAAGGCCGGGCTTGACCAGACCAGTATCAGCAGGGCGGCCAGGGAGAGGATCCTGAGCGAAATGGCTTTCCGCATAGCTGTTTCCTCCTGGATATCGGACGAAGTATGAGGGTGGCGGTGAAAAGGGCATAGGTCCGGCCATGAAATAACGGGGATAGCGGGGCGGGATCCCACGCAGAAACACGGCAGGCTTCACGTCATCTGTGCCGCAGGTCCCGCTGTTCTTCTCCTGCCGTCAGGGTCAAAGACGAGATTTTCCACTGACGGTCAAGGGACCCTCCGGTTGGAGGCGGGCTGGACAGCAGGCCGCAGGATTGGCGTCATGATAACGCATCCTGGCAGCGGTTACAACTGGCGGCGCGGGATGGCGCGGCCGGTATCTGATCCAGGATTATGAGCGCCGCGCGCATGGCCTTCGTCCCCGGGCAGACCTTCTGCCGGATCAGGCAGACACGCCTGGCCGAGCGCATCGTCATGACGGGGCTGAAGGAACAGGCGGCCGGCATCTGCGAAGCCGGCCGATGCCGCGGGAATCCTTGGAGTGGTCTGCCCCCAGTCATTTGTTGAATGAATGAGCAAACACACCGATGGGCCGAGACTTTTTCATGGCTCCGTTCAGCCGAAAGAATGAGGCAATCGGTCTTCGTCTCAAGCCATTGAAAGCCTGCTTTCAATGGAGAGGAAGCGCACCGAAGCGATACGCCCGGGCAGCTTGCTGCCCGGGATGAAAGCGGAGGATGCGGTGACGAAGCGGAGCCTGCGCCGAATGAAAGAGACAACGCGGAGGCGAATAATGAGCACCTCATCAAAGCGTTTGCGATCGAATTTCATATCATCAGAGATTCCGGAAGCGCCGCTCGAAAAGATCAACAGAAGCACCGGAAAGCTCAGAAAACGATGATTTTTCAAGGTTCCCAGCTTTCAATAAGGTCATTCAATACCCCTGATCCGCCTCTTGTTCCCGGTTGCGCAGAACGCAGTCGCCCCCAGCCTTCTTGGCCTGATACATTAACACATCAGCCTCATGGATCAGGGCGTCAAGGTCAGCTTCGGGTCTCAAGCCCGCCACACCGAAGCTGCACGTCACAAAGATCGAATCTGTCAGCGGTTTATCATGAAGGTGCTGACGGATGCGGTGCAGTACCTGCTCCGCCTTTTCCGGCTCAATGCCAGGAAACATGACAATGAACTCGTCCCCGCCCCAGCGGGCAATGATATCCGTCTTCCTCAGCTGTTCCTTGATCAGGCTAATGAGGTTGATCAGCACCTGGTCCGCTTTCTGGTGCCCAAAATCATCATTGATCGGTTTGAATCGATCGATATCAAACAGAGCCAGGGACAGCGGTTGATGGTAGCGCCTGCAGTATGCCGACCAAAGGTCATAGTCAGCAATCAGCTTGGTCCGGTTGCTGGCTTGCGTCAAGGGATCGATGGTGTTCAGTCTGATCAGTTCCTGCTTGATCGCAAACTCATTAAAACTCCGCAGGTCCAGCGTATAGGAAACCATCGCGCAAAGGCCGGCCGCAGCGGACATGTAAAACAAACCGGCCCAGAATTCATTGGCTGGAAGATCGCTTCCCAGTTTCAGCCAGGCAGACAGCGCAAACGCAAATACGCCGACCGTGGCCAGTGAAACCTTCTTGATCCATTGGTTGGGCACGAAAAAGATCAGCATTGTCAAAAAAATCAGCCCCATGGATTGAATGACATAATGCGGTGATTCGTACAGGTGGAATACGATCAGAAAGATTATGATGGCAGCGCCTTCAAAGAGGGATACCATCCAGGAAAAAAGTCGGAATGACCTCATTACCTGCTTAAGGCACGCGCCGGAAAAAATGAAAACAAAAAAACTGGTGACAGTCCGCATGACCAGGACCAAGGTTCTATCGGATGCCCGGCTGATATACGTCAGGTCAGGGATCAGCAGTATCATCTGCAACACCCCTGCAGCCAATGCGAGATAACCAACAAAGCGCTGGCTTTGCATCAAATAGCTGCCCTCATATGTCCGGCGCAAACCTTTGTCACTGCTTGGCTTCATTGTAGACTTGAAAAAGGTCAAAAGCATATCCCTCTCCCGGCTGCCAATATTTTCTCCTGGTACGAACCCCAGTCTTTGTGCTGCTTGGCGAATCAGTAAAAACCGTTCATCGGCAAAAACATTCCTTCCGCATCCTGACCGCATCGTATCACAGGATGCCGAGGCATTCAAGGAAACAGCCTCGTTTCTGCAGAATTGCGTCAACTGAACCTGATGCCGCTGCCTGGATCTGACCGCCGCATTCCGGTTCACCGTCCCCCCTTGCAAAGGAACACTCATTGACCGATGTGCCGGTCTCCATTGTGAGGATGTGCCATGGCGATCGGAACATGTTTGAAGGGATCGACGGCCGTGACGACCGCGGCAGGGCAGATCCTTTCCGCTGCCTGCTTCTGCCGGGTCCCTTCAAGGGTCCATCCAGCCCTGAACCGGAGGTCTGATGATGTCATCCCTCGGCGGTCCGCCTTGTATTTCACGCTGCGCCGCTGTATCCTGAGCATATAAAGCGAAACGGGTACACTCCTCTGTGCGCACAGGACAGATCAGGCACTTCAATGATATCGGTTTTCAGCAGGGATGACGAGGGATACGTGATACGAAAAGACGATGATGGAACGCGCTCCGTAAACAGGCTCCGTCATATCGGTTATTATGGGCGGCTTTCCGGGAGCATGGGGCCAAAGGATGCTGCGCTCGGACCGGACGGGGAGGCCTCTTCAGCCAGGGACGTGCCTGAAGCGTGGAAGAAGGCCTTCCTGATCGGGTTCGGACTTCTTTTCATATCGCTCTCTTTCCTTTTTGACAGACCGGGGGATGTCTGGCGCGGCAGCATTGTCATCCTGACCTCGCCGGCCAACCTGCTGACCGACTATATCAAGCTGGCGAACACCGGCGCGGCTTTTTTCAACGTCGGCCTGATGGCGCTGCTGAGCGCAGGGTTGATTCACCGGTCAGGAGCGGTGATCACCGGGCCCCTCATCGCCGGTTTCTTCACAGTGGCCGGTTTCTCCCTGTTCGGCAAGAACCTGTACAACACGCTGCCCATCGTGCTGGGCATTTATCTCTACGCCAGGGCGTCCGGGCAGCCGTTTGACCGGCTCACCCTGCACTGTCTGCTGGGGACAGCGCTGAGCCCTCTTGTCAGTGAGTTCTCCTTCAACCTGGGTCTGCCCCTTTATCTGGGGATGCCGATGGGCGTGTCCGCCGGTGCGCTGGTCGGATTCGCGCTGGTGCCGCTTTCCGCGCACTTCTTCCGCATCCACCAGGGACACAGCCTCTACAACATCGGCTTTACCGCCGGCATCATCGGGATGCTGTTCACGGCGGCGCTGCGGGGCTTTGGTATAGAGATCAGCACCCTTTCCATCCTTTCCTCCGGCAACAACGCAGCTTTCGCCGCCATCCTGTTCGGAATTTCCGCCGTAATGCTCATCCTCGGCCTGCTGCTGATCCGCGGGGACCTGCGCGGCTATAAAAGGCTGCTCTCCCTGTCCGGCACGTTGCCAACTGATTTCCCGGCCATATCCGGCATGGGGCATACGCTGATCAACATGGCGCTCATGGGCATCCTATCCACCGCCTACGTCCTTCTGCTGGGCGGGGAACTGAGCGGGCCCGTCATCGGCGGCATCCTGACCGTCGTGGGATTCGCCGCCTTCGGAAAGCACCCCAGGAACGCGCTGCCGGTGATGGCCGGGGTTTTCCTCGTCAATGTCGTGGGCATCGGCCCGATGAACGCCCCCCTTGCCCTTATGGGCGCGCTGTTTGGCACGACGCTCGCGCCGCTGGCCGGCCGCTACGGGATCCTTGCCGGGGTGCTGGCCGGCGCCCTGCACATGCTGCTGGTGGGCAACGTCAGTTTCCTGCATGCCGGAATGAACCTGTACAACAACGGTTTTTCCGGAGGATTCATCGCTGCGGCGCTTTTCCCGCTGCTGGAAACGCTGCGCGGGATGCGGGAAGCGAGGAAAATCCAAAAGGCCGGGGAAGGGAAGCGGACGGACGGCCCGGAAGGCGCGGGAACGCTTCCGAAGCGAAAGACCGGGAGAAATGCCGATGCGCAGTAACGGCCCATGCAAAACAGGCGCAGTATGATTTCAGCCACAGCAAGGAGGCAGCAAGATGATTCGGGTCGCGATCGTAGGAACGGGCGGCATTGCGCACAGCCACATGGAAGCGTATCAGGTCTTCAGCGACCGCTGCAAGGTGGTGGCGCTGGCGGACATCATCCCCGGGAAAGCCCGTCGGTTCATGGATGAGTTTCAGTCAGCATGCGATGTATATGAAAATCATATGGATATCCTGCCCCGGCAGGATATCGACCTGGTGGACGTCTGCACCCCGCCCTACGTGCATGCCTCCATCAGCATCGACTGCCTGCGCAGCGGCAAAAGCGTGGTCTGCGAAAAGCCCATGGCCGCCTCCCTGGAGGAGTGCGACGCCATGCTGAAAGCCCGGGACGAAAGCGGAAAACTGCTCTCGATTATCGCGCAGAACCGCTTCCGCGAGCCGATCCGGGACCTGAAGGCCCTGCTGGACAGCGGCATCGCGGGGCCGGTGCGCCATGCCCAGATCGATTCCTTCTGGTGGCGCGATCATTGCTATTACGATCTGTGGTGGCGCGGCACCTGGGAAAAGGAAGGCGGCGGCTGCACCCTGAACCATGCCGTGCACCATATCGATATGCTGGGCTGGATGATGGGCCTGCCCGAAAAGGTCACCAGCGTCCTGGCCAATACCGGGCACGATAACGCGGAGGTGGAGGATCTCTCGGTCTCCGTGCTGGAATACCCCGGCGCGCTGGCCACGGTGACAGCCTCGGTGGTGCATCACGGAGAGGATCAGAAGCTGGTGTTCCAATGCGAAAAGGCACGCATTTCCGCCCCCTATTCCTGCTTTTCCTCCCAGTCCATGCCCAACGGATTCCCTCTGAAGGGATCGGATGCCGCGTTTGAGCGGCAGGCGGCGGATTTTCTGGCGTCATTGCCTCCCCTGCCGCATGCCATGCACAAGGGCCAGCTGGAGAACGTTCTGTCCGCCCTGGAAACGGGAGGTCAGCCCGCCGTCACGGGTGAGGACGGCCGCCGCACCATTGAGATCATCACCGCCATCTACAAGGCCGGTTCCACCCGAACGGCGGTGCATCTGCCATTGAGAAACGATGATCCCTTCTACACCGTGGAGGGGATCCGGGCGCGCGTGCCGCATTTCTACAGGAAATCAGCGTCTGTCATGGAACAGGCGGGACAGCTCACCTTTGGCGGCGGTTTGGGCGGGAAGGACGGAAAGTGACATGGACAGATCAGACGGCATGAACTACGCGCCATCAGGAAAACCGGTGCCTGCGGTGAAACCGGGGGAGTTTCACTTTTCCGCTGTACGGCTGGATCACGGCCACATCTACGGCATGGTCAACGGCCTGACGGAAGCCTGCGGCACATTGAAACACGTATATGACCCGGATATCAGGAAGGTCGAAGCGTTCAAGAAGGCGTTTCCCCAGGCACAGGCCGCCCGAAGCGAGGAGGAAGCGCTTGATGATCCCGGCGTCCGTCTGATCGCGGGGGCTGCCGTCACCAGCGAGCGCTGCGCCCTGGGCCTGAAGGCCATGCGGGCAGGGAAGGATTATTTTACGGACAAAGCGCCGTTCACGACGACGCAGCAGCTGCAAAGCGCCAGGGACATGATCGCCCGGACCGGACGGAAATACATGGTGTATTATTCAGAGCGCCTGCACGTGGAAGGCGCTATCCTGGCAGGGTATATGATCGACCGGGGCGAGATCGGCCGGGTGGTCAGCGTGACGGGCTTCGGCCCGCACCGGCTGAGCGCAGAAAGCCGGCCTGCCTGGTTCTTTGAGCGGGAAAAATACGGCGGCATCCTGTGCGACATCGGCAGCCATCAGATCGAGCAGTACCTCCATTTCGCCGGTGAGGAGGATGCGCAGGTCCGGTTCAGCCGCGTCGGCAACTACGCCCATCCCCGGTATCCGGAGCTGGAGGATTTCGGGGACTGCGCCATCACGGGCAAAAATGGCAGCACCCATTACTTCCGGGTGGACTGGTTCACGCCGGACGGGCTGCGCACCTGGGGCGACGGGCGCACCTTCATCGTGGGCACGGAGGGATTCATCGAGATCCGGAAATACATCGACCTGGCCGCGGATCAGGCGGACGGCAACCACGTTTTCCTGGTCAACGGAAAAGGCGAACAGCATTTCAATGCCACCGGGATGACGGGCTTCCCCTTCTTCGGTCAGTTGATTCTGGACTGCATGAACCGCACTGAACACGCCATGACCCAGGCCCATGCGCTCAAGGCGGCGGAGCTTTGTCTGACGGCCCAGGAGAATGCCGTAAAAGTGACCGGGATGTGATCTGCGTCGGATGAATGCGATCCATGCGATGCCGGAACATGAAGCCGTCAGTATGCCGCTTCCGTTTGGCTTATGTTGAGCGCAACAGAAAAAAGAGGCTTGGGCATAAAAGCATCCTCCTGATTCCGGCGATCCTTCTGCTGCTGACTGCCTGCACGCCTCCGGCTGAGAACAGTGATCCGGATGAAGCGGATGCCGTATCCGCGGCTAATGCCAAATGAATGCGTCAACGCGCCGACGGGACGAGGGTTTTTCACGGCTCCGCTCAGCGGAAAAAATGAGGCAATCGGTCTTCGTCTCAAGCCATTGAAAGCCTGCTTTCAATGGAGAGGAAGCGCACCGAAGCGATACGCCCGGGCAGCTTGCTGCCCGGGATGAAAGCGGAGGATGCGGTGACGAAGCGGAGCCTGCGCCGAATGAAAGAGGCGACGCGGAGGCACAGAAAAGCCGCCTCGTCAAAGCGTTGACGGTTGAGTTCAGTCTTGGACCATGTTGATCATTCTGCGCCTTCGCGGTGCAGCGCCGTTGACGCGCAGAATTGCAGAAAACACTCAGCGGACAGCAAGATGTCAGCATGAAGCGAAACTGCTTCCTGCTCATCCCCCGAATACGGAGTTCCTTTTAAATTTTGCGATGTACAGGTTCCTGTCCGCCCGCTGAAGCAAGCCAGTGGAATCCTCCTGAGAATCACTGACGCGGCAGGCGACCCCGATGCTGATCGTTGCATATATTCGGTCCTCAGTGTCGGACAGATCTGTGTTCTCCATGTGGCTGCGCAGCCTTTCAGCGACTCTGAGGGCATTTTCCAGCGTTGTGTTGGGCAAACAGGCAATGAACTCGTCACCGCCGAATCTGCCCACGATGTCATAAGGCCGAAGGTTATCAGAAAGACACTTGGACGCTCTTTTCAGTATCTCATCCCCATAGATGTGTCCGTGCATATCATTGATCTTCTTGAAGTGATCGACATCAATGAGAATGACGCTCATACAGGTGCCTTCGCGTTTGGAACGATGCAGTTCCTGCTCAAGCCGGTCCATGAATACCCGGCGGTTCAGGACGCCGGTGAGATGGTCGTAGGCAGCCAGATGCTCCGCCTCTTCACGCGCTTTTTTCAGCAGTTCCTCAGCGGTCTTGATCATGGACATATCCCTGACAATGATGACGGACCAGACTTCTCCATTCTCATCCTTGAAGACGACGGAAGAACACTCCGTAGGAAATACCGTGCCGTCCTTCCGGACGAAATTCAGTTCGGCCCTGGCCTTCCCTTTTTCCGCCCGTTCCCTCAGCGCCTGTTCCAGGCGCGGGTCATTCATGTCAACGACGCTGTTACGGCCAATCCGGCAGATCTCCTCCTCCGTCTTTTGAAACATTTCACAGGCCGCGGGATTTGCCCGAAACACATCCCCGTTCGGGTGGGTCAGCAGGATGGCATCAAAGCTGTTCTCAAAAAGAAACCGGTAAATGACATTTGAAATCACCCGATCCACATGAATACCTCCTTTGATCCTTCCGGCTCATCCCTTTTGTGTCCGATCGCCGGGCGGGGTTCGGTGAAAGCCGTTGTACCGGAGCATCGCGCCCGGAGATTTTTGATTGACGGCATTCGAAACTGCGCCACGCCCGAAAACACCATGGCCTTGCCGGTCAGCTCAGGAGCGTGACGGCCAGGGCCGCATTGACAGGAAGGGATTGCCGGACAGAGCATCCGTCCCCGGTGCCCTGATGTGATTCATATGGGGTCTG
Organism: uncultured Christensenella sp.; assembly: GCA_964629345.1. Lineage (GTDB taxonomy): Bacteria > Bacillota > Clostridia > Christensenellales > Aristaeellaceae > UBA6115. Next base: position 14,366 of record CAZVSG010000043.1, read on the forward strand.
TCAGACCAATCGTTCCTATTTCTTCTTATCCCCCAATGATCCGTTCATCTTTTCAGCGGTATGGCAAGGGTGGTGTCTCCATTCCCGCAGAAACCTGAGCGCGTCTTCTTCATCAAGCGGTTTTGCGATGTAGTATCCCTGCAGCCTGTCACAGCGGTGCTCACGAAGGAAATCCATCTGCTCGCGGTGCTCAACGCCTTCAGCGACAACGCAGTGCCCCAGGTTATGCGCCAGGGAAATGATGTCGCCAACCATCGTACTGCCCGGATCAGCGCTCATGAGCTGATCGATGAAGTACTTGTCGATTTTCAGGCAATCGATTTTCAGTTCCTTCTGCCGGGCCAGCGAGGAGTATCCGGTTCCAAAATCATCGATTGCGATGTGAATGCCGATCGCCCTCAGTTCCTGGATCGCACGGTTGGCGGAATCATAGTCTGAGGTGAAGATCGATTCCGTGATCTCTATGTCGATATACCGGGGATCGACCCCCGTTTGATCCATCAGCGCTTTCAAGTCTTTGACGAAATCGGGCATCAGAAGCTGGATCACCGAAACGTTCACCGACACGCTGACCGCGTCATGTCCGAATCGCTTGAGATTGTTCTGGAACTCAAACGCCTGCGCGAAAACGCTTTCCCCAATCGGAATGATCAGCTTGGTTTTCTCGGCGACCGGGATGAATTCCAGCGGTGACACCAGCCCCAGGTCCGGTGTCCTCAGCCTGGCCAGCGCCTCAAACGCCACGACTGTGTACGACTGGATATCAATGATCGGCTGATACTGCAGGAAAAGCGCGCTGCCGGGCTCATTCATCACCGCCGCCGAGAGCGCATGCCTGACATCCCCTTCCCGGTTCATGATGGCTTCCAACTCTTCATTATAGAACGTAATGCCAAAGTTCTTATGCGAAGTCGCAATGCTTCTTTCCGACGCGATCAGCAGCCTTCTGAGAAGCGTATCAACATCGGTCACCGTTTCATCCTGCCCGATTTCCAGGATGCCGATGCCCCCGCTGATCCGGTCGGTCACAAACAGGTTTTCCAGCGTATCCGCAAGGGCCTCACTGAAGTCGGTCAGCTCATTTTTATCCTTGTAGTCATTCAGGTAAAAGACAAAACGGTTTTCGTAGGTTTTGAACAGCATGCGGTTCTCGGTGCAGTGCCGGCTCAGGGCTTTGGCCGCATCATAGATCAGGTTCTGCGTATAATGAAACCCGTAATTGGCGGCCAGAAGCTGGACCATGCTCAGATTGATGCTGATGACCGCCCGTTTCCCCCCGTCCTTTTCACGGGTCTCGTTCTGCAGGAGCATCTCAAGGTATTCACGGTTGTACAGGCCTGTCAGCTTGTCATGTTCATTGACGAAGATGAGGTTGTTCTCCATCTCCTTCTTGTCGGAGATGTCAAAGATGATCCCTTCCAGGGCCTCGACCTCGCCCAGGTCATTGTAAATGCCCTGCCCGATTTCCAGCACCCATTTGCGCGTGCCCTGGGCGGTCAGCAGCTCATATTCGGACCGGAAAGGCTGCTTCCTGTCCAGGGCCTGTACCCAGAAATTCCAGAGCGTTTCGCGGTACTCCGGGGAGATCAGGTCATTGAAGGAGACGCGCCGGTTGTTGACCAGGTCCTCCGGGGCATACCCGGTCAGCTCCCGGCAGCCGGAAGACACGAACTGCATCGTCCAGTCCCTGTCATATCGGCATCGGTAAGCCATCCCCTGTAGGTTTGACAGGAGCACTCCCTTGCTTCGCTCGCTTTCCTCCAAGGCCATCTCCGCCTGCCTGCGCTGCGTGATGTCGCGGGATACTCCCAGAAAGCCCGTGGCCCTGCCCTGCTCATCGCGCAGAAAGGACACGTTCACCTCCAGCGAAACGACGGAACCGTCCGCCCTGTAGTGTTCGACTTCGATCCTCCTGGAGCGGTTCCTGTCAGCGCCCGGGTCGCTCTCCTTCTGCAGTTCTTCAGCAAACATCGCCTCGATCTTCCGAAGGGTCTCCTGCGGGAACTTCTCCTCCATCTTCCTTTTCATGTGCTCTTCCGGGGTTTCGCCGAGGAGCTTCTGAACGGACGGGCTGACGTAGGTGGTGTTGAACCCCATGTCCATCTGCCAGATCACGTCGGACATGTTCTCCGCGATGCTGCGGTATTTGCTCTCACTCCGGACCAGCGCCGCCTCCGCCGCTTTCTGGCTGGTGATGTCCTGCAGGATGCAGTGGGTCTGCTTGAACACGCCGTTGGGGCCGTATCCGATCCTGCCCTCAAAGGCAATGAAGACCGGTTGACCGCTTTTATTCAGCACCTCAAATTCACTGTGGACATGCCCCTGCGCCTTGAATTTGGGGAACCTGACCTGGAAAGCTTTCTGATTTTCAGGAGAAAGAAAATCACCGAACCATTTACCGATGACTTCCTCCCGGGTATAGCCAAGCAGATCGCACCACTGCTGGTTCACTTCCAGAAAGCGGCCCTCCTCATCCAATGACTGATACCCCAGAGGCGCCTTCTCAAACAGCATCTTGAATCGTTCTTCAGATTCGATCAGCTGCTGCCTCGTATGCCTGAACGCCTGCTGGCGCAGCAGCAGCAGGCACAGCAGGACACTGGCAAGCGGATAGACCAGCATCACCGGCACTGCGACCGCGCGGATGATCCGCAGGTTGTCAGGATATGGCAGTAAGAGCTGGCAGGCGAGCATCATCACATGAACGCCGAGGCTCATGACATAGACGCTCAGCCATTGCCGTCTATCGGATCTCGGGTACCGCCAGCGCCGCCAGGCCAATCCTATCGCCGCGCTGCTGAGGATGGTCGTCAGGCCGGCCCAGGTTCCGGATCCCCCGATGATGATCCTGAATGCGGATGCCGCAGCCGCTGTGATCGCTGTCGGGATCGGTCCAAAAATCAATGCTGTCACGCTGATGATGATGGAGCGGGTGTCATAGATGATTCCTGACTCAAGCCTTAGGGGCATGTTCATCACGATGACGCAGATGGCTGCGATCATGATACCGCTGACGAAAGGATGAAAGCGGCGGTATCTTGAGGGCAGATAATAGACCGCT
>CAZVSG010000044.1:0-16797 GCA_964629345.1 uncultured Christensenella sp.
GAACTGAACGTTGACTGCAATCCGGACGCTGTAGCGCCTGCCCGCGAACCGTGCGTGCTGGGGCTTGTGGGGATCGCCCAGAAGATCATCGCGCCGGTCAGCCGCGGAACGGATCAGATAAGGGTCCGGAACGTGAGCCAGCAGCCGTCTGTCGTGCTGCGGCTCAATCATCTGTTCCGTGACTGGTTTTCTGTTGGACATGAAGCTTCCTTTCCCCCCGGAGAGTCGAATCAGGTCGGCCAATGACGAAGGATATGATCGAGCATGGTCTGGCATCCTTCGTCGTTGAGATGGTAGCCGTAAGTGTTTTGATCGATGCACAGCGACAGCGGCAGGTTGCCGTCGCTGTCCCGCAGGGCGGAAGCCCCGTCGATGAAGGGGATCCCAAAGGACAGGCAGAACTTGTAGACGGCAAGGTTGTACTGGAAGATCTTCCGGTTGTCAGGGTTCCCGACTTTCAGGGACGTGCCCGGGGGGACGGACTGCAGGAAGATCCGGATGCCGGGGTTCTTTTCGCGGATCTGATAGATCATCAGCTTGATGCTGTCAATGAGCGAGTTTGATGAATACTGGCGTATGTCTGACAAACCGGGCATGAGAATGACGGTTTTTGCCTGAAGCTTCTGCAGCGCGTCCGCGACGGTCATTTTTTCTTCATTCACCTTCGGATGCTCTGACAGGTCGGTGATCCGCATCAGTGCGCTCCGGATGCCAAACGATGGAGTGGTCAGGAACTTTGTATCCCCGAGGAATCCGGGATCGCTCTGCCGCCGCCAGGCGACGTAGCCTTCCACCCCCTGGAGGATGGAATCGCCGACCAGGACGACGCCGCTGAGCTGGCTGGCGCTCTGCAATGGGCCTTCCGGTACGCCAAAGGGCGCTTCGGTCACCGGAAGCGCGTAAGCTGTTTCATCAAGCATCGCCAGCGTCAGTTCATCAAGCGCCGCGGGTGAATCAAACATCGTGATCCGCTCTGCCTGAAGCGCCTGGGGCAGCACCACGGTGTAGCCCTCTTCCCTGAGCGATTCCAGCAGCCAGGAAACCACCTGCGCCACGTTGATGTAACGCACCTGAAGGAGTTCCTCCATGTCGTCGGACAGGTTCGGCGGAGGGTCAATCGCTATGTTCTCCATGCTCTCATAAGCCCGCTCATACTCCGAGGGGTCCAGTTCCTGCCCCAGCTTGATGGAGATGATGGAGCCCGGCGTCAGCCGCTGGACATAAACCAGGGCGGTATCCTGCTTGCTGAAACTGCGGTGGTTCAGGAAGACCGAGGGCAGGACGCCGGCTTCCAGACCTGCCAGGGCGGCTGTCTGAAGCAATTCCCTGGTGTACTCCGAGCCGTTGCTTCGGAACAAAGTGGGTGTTTTCCCGGTGACCTGCTGCAGCTGTTCCTGGCCGCGGGTGAACTGCTCCAGATTGGTCTGTACGTCCTTTTCATGCATCTTTTTCGGCGCGTTCAAGCCGTAATTGCCGATGATGAAGCCGCCTTGGGAGATCTCCCTCACGACCTGCGGATGCTCGTTGGCGGCGATCCCGCTGATGAAGAACACGGCGGGCACCTGATACCCCTTGAGCGCTTCGATCAGAAGCCGCATTGACACATCGTCCGAGTAGCCTTCCAGGATGATGCTGACGACGCGCTTGTTCGTCAGGACGCTGCCGTATACGTCTGCCGGCTCGTTGGTCAGCGCAGGCGCAGGTGAAACGGTAAACCTGGGCAAAAAGGTCGACTCAGGATTTTCCGTTCCGGTCTTTGGCGCGCACCCGGCCGCCAGCGCGATGAGGGCGCACAGCATCAGGCATATTGCAGCCCTCCGGGACATTCTTCCGGTTCTCTTGCTGATCATGGCGTATACTCTTGCTCCACGTTCCTGATGGGAGTCTCCTCGTCCTGGGGAAGCGCGAAACGCATGCTTTCGGATTGGCGCAGCACGTCGATGGAAGCGTTGACGTCCTCCTCCATGCGGTGGAAGTGATCCGCCATGTCCTGCTTGAACTGCAGGGCGTGGTAATAGGCGGCGCGGCTGGCCGCGATCATGCGCGAGCGTTTCTCATAGGCGACCCTGATGATCTCTTCCCGCTCGCCCTTGGCCTTATCCAGGATCTGTTTGGCTTTGCGTTCCGTTTCAAGCATCTGCTCAACCGGATTCTGGCGTTCGACAGAGGTCAGCAGTTCGCTGAGCTTGTCTGTCTTTGTCTGCAGCCTGGCAAGTTCAACGGCCTGCTGGGCCAGCTGTTCGCTCAGCCGTGCGTTATCCACCTGGCTTTTCGCCAGTTTCTCGCTCAGGCGGAGAATCTCCTGCGTTTTCGAGTCGGCCTCTTCCGTTGCCATGATTGCGCGCTTGCCCAGTTCGGCAGCGGTATCCATATGGTTTTCCTTTTCCTGGAGGACCGCGTCAAGCTTTTCACGCAGGGCTTTAAGCTCCCTGCGTTCCGGTCCGATGGTCTGCATGACGCTGTTGAAATAGCCTTCAACTTCGTCGGCCTTGTAGTACTTGCCCCATTTGCGCTTCATAGGAGCGTTTTGTAGGTTATCGTTCTTCATCGCGGTCGGTCCTCACTTCGCATTGCTTGTCAGAAAAGTGCCGGAATGATCTCCAGCTCCATCAGCAGATACACGACGGCGCCGATGCAGCCCAGGGCGAGCAGGGCATTGAGGATGCTGAAGACTTTGGATTGGCGGCGCTGCGGCTGTTTTGGAAACTCGAACTCAAAGTAGTCCCTCACCGGTTCCTCCGCCGGCTCCTCAGGGGAGGGGGTTTCCGTCTCCATTCCCGGGACCCAGTAGATGGTGCTGTTTCTGTCATATTTTTCCCTGTCCTTTGGGATAGAAACCGGGACCGGCGCTGGATCGGGCAACCTGCCGCGTTCGGCTGACGCGCGGGGTTCCTCTCTGGGAGAAGGCACCGGGGCGATCGTGTCCTTAAGGGGCGGGGCGGCAGAAACCTGAGGCGCTGTCGCGGCAAACGCGCGGTTGATGATCCTGGCGGCATCTTCCCTTGAGGGGGCCGGCTTCTCAGCCTCCCTGCTGTATACGGCAGCCGGGGCTGCCTGCGGTACAGCGGTCTCCCTCCTGACCCTTTCCGCCTCCGGCAGGAGGCTCTCATAGGCCATGCCCTCATGATCATCAGCCAGGCCTTTCTGCGCATAGGACAGATAGACCTGTCCGGCCAGGTAGGCGTCGATATGCCCGGTCAGCGGATCGCTGGCGAAGCGGCGCTCCAGTTCCTGGAAGACACGCTCAGTCAGTTTCTTTGCCGGCAGATCGGCGCCGGTGACCCTGAAGGCATGCTGATATACGATTCCGTAATATTTTTTGCGGAACAGATCGGAAGAGGGCAGAAAATCATAGGATGCGGTGCGTGCGGACGTCATGTTCCATATCCCTTTCTTGACGGGAGGGAGAAGGTGAGAAAACCAAGACAGGTCCTGCGGCCTGCAAGGGAGCAAAATCGTTCGCTCTGATTCAGGAAAGCTTACCGGACCAGCGGCCTGGCGGCGACCTCCTTGGGAAACAGTCGTTGTGCCGGATCGGAAATGTCGATTGACAATATCCCAAAAATATTATATCCACGAAAGGGATGGTGTCAAACAAGGAAGGAAAAAACATTGCTCTGTCTTGTGCTGTACGTGCGGGATCCATTCCGGCAAGGAAGTATGCAGAGATGCGGTATAAAACGGCATTCTGTAAAAAGATAACAACCAGGCGGATTCGATCGTTCCTGAAGCGGAGTTGGCCGGATAGGGAGACAGATGATGAATGACAGACGAATGAGAAAACCCCTAATGTACATAATATGTGCTTTTCATATGGCCGTCAAGGATTGTTCTGCTTTGGAAGGCCTTTTTCATGTATTTTTTTCATGGTACCCCCTGTCGCCATGATGGGCCGGTGATGATCAGGAATCTCCGGGGATGTTTTCGGTTCCAGCATTCGCCTGTCCGGCCTGCTCCATGAGCCGTGACAACCGCTGCGCCGCGCAGTTGCTTGCGGACATGCGCGAAGGGCATTTACTTGATCTCATGACCTGACGCGATGCCGGAACTTAGTCATGCTTTAGCAGGCCATGCCATACGGTTCCGCTGTGAAGAGGAGGTGCATCGGAGATGAATGAAGCCCTCATCGCCCCCTGTGGGATGAACTGCGCGCTGTGCGTCCATTGCCACTGTCTTCAGATGGATTTGGACAGAAAGAGATTCCGCAGGGCGTGCCGCCCTGGCCGCCTTCCGCGGGGCAAGCATTGCCTGAACAAGCGGGACAAGGAGGATTACGGGCCAGGCCAGATCCAAAACCTTCCGTTTATCCGGATAAACTGCACTGGAGCGTTCCTGGCGGAGGAAAAGGACAATGGCGCTGTCTTCCTGCGGCGGCACCGTCTTCTGCCATGCCGGCCAGTGCCTGCGCCGTCATCGGTCTACATCCCAACGCAGGAAACCGCCTGAGGGAAAGGGCGGTTTCCCGACCGGTACAAAATAACGGGAGGATCTCCCCATGCCGGAGGGATCGCAGGATCAACGGCATCGGGCGCAGAGGAGGCGAGCTATATGGAACAGACTGCCGATTGGCTGATGCAGGGCGACGCGGCGATCCAGTACCTGGTCCACCGCTGGCTGCTGGATTCTGGCGGGAGTGTCCTTGAGCAGCTGCAGGAGCGGATCACGCAGGAGGGGATCGGGGCAAGGCTGCTCTCCTGCCGGGGTGCCGGCGGGCACTGGGGGCTGCACTATTATCAGCCGAAATGGACCTGCACCCACTATACCCTGCTGGACCTTCAATCCATGTATGCCCCGCGGACGACCCCGCCGTGCAGGGAGATGGTCGGCCGGATGCTGGACGAGTGCATGAAGGCGGACGGCAGCCTCAACCTCTCCAAGTACGAGCATCCCAGCGACACCTGTGTGGATGGCATGGCGCTTGATTACAGTGCGTGGTTCTGCCCGGACGATCCCCGTGTCAGACGGCTGGCCCGCTATCTCCTGTCCTGCCAGAAGCCGGACGGCGGGTTCACCTGGGACCGGGGGTCGGAGGACGGAGACCCGCACACCACCATCTGCGTGCTGGAAGGCTTCGGGCAGTGCCTGGACGCCGGGCTCCGCGGGATGGAGGCAGGCCTGAAAACGGCGGTCATCAGGGGAACGGAGTTCCTGCTGTCCGGGGGGCTGTTCATGGGTGACCGGGACGCCAGGTTCCGCAAACTATCCTATCCCTGGCGGTACCGCTATGACCTGCTCAGAGCCCTTGCATTCTTCGCGGACAGGCACCTGCTCTATGACCCCCGGATGCAGCCCGCGCTGGACTGGCTGAGGAGGAAAAGGAAGGCGGAGGGCTGGTGGGTGCTGGAGAACATCCACAAGGGGAACGTGCATTTTTATCCTGAGGAGCAAGGAGAGCCCAGCCGTTTCATCACCGCAAGGGCATTGCACGTCCTCAGGCAATATCCCAACGGATTGGACGGATAACGATATGAACGGAAGAAGGGCATCATATGGAAGGACTGAATGACGCTGTCCGTGACTATACGGAGCAATTGGGCAAGGGACAAATCCAGAAAGCCTATCGAGGCATATTGACCTTTATGTCCAGCCTGGCCAGACGCCTGGGTGACAAATATCCAAACTGCTCTCCCGGGTCCCTGTACCCCGGGCTGATGGACATGAGCTATTTCACCTTCACGCCGCCGGAACTCAGTGACAGGAAGCTGAAAATAGCCATCGTATACCTGCATGCGCAGACCAGGTTCGAGATCTGGCTGGGCGGCATGAACCGGAAGGTGCAGTCGGAAACCATCCGCCGCCTGAGCCGTCAGGACCTGGGGAAGTACAGGCTGTCCAAGCCCGCCCCCGGCGTGGATTCCATCCTGGAGGCCGTCCTTATCGACCAAACGGATTTTGACCGCCCGGAGGAGATGAGCGAATCGATCCGGACAGGGGTCATTGCGTTCATCCGGGACGTGTTGCTGATCGTGAAATGAACGGCCTGTGGGGCGGCGTTCCTTTTATTTTTTGCTTTTATAAAAGCTCTTGCTGAGTTTCGCGATCTCCTTGAACTTCTTCTCTTTCGCCGCCAGGTAGCTTTCCGAGTCCCGCGCGTAGGCGTTTTCCGCACTCAGCCGCCGGAAGGACAGGAAGCGTTCTTCCGGAAGCTCCCCGCACGCGATGGCGGCGCGTACGGCGCAGCCGGGCTCGCCGCCATGCCGGCAGTCCCTGAACCTGCAGCCTTCGGCCAGCGCTTCAATGTCCGAAAACGCCAGGTCCAGCCCGTTGTCCGCGTCCCACATGCCCATTTCCCGCATCCCCGGCGTGTCCATCACCAGCCCGCCCGTGGGCAGGGGGATCAATTCGCGCCGCGTGGTGGTGTGCCGCCCCTTGTCGTCATCCCTGAGGCCGTTGGTATCCAGCCGTTCCTCCCCCAGCAGGCGGTTGATGAGGGTGGATTTCCCCACGCCGGAGGAGCCGATGAACGCCGCTGTCCGGCCTTCCGTCAGGTAGGGGAGAATCTGTCCATACCCGTCCTCCTCCATCGCGCTGGTCACCAGGACGTCCGCCCCCATCGCGACGGAATGCACCATCGCCAGCTTCTCCTGAAGGCTGCCGCACAGATCTGATTTGGTCAGGACAACGACCGGCACCGCGCCGCTCTCCCAGGCGACGGCCAGGTAGCGCTCCAGACGCCTCAGGTTAAAATCCTGATTCAGCGACATGCACACAAACACCGTGTCGATATTCGCGGCGATCACCTGTTCCTCCCTGGATTTTCCGGGGGCCTTGCGGACGAACGCGCTTCTTCTGGGCAGAACGGAACGGATCACGCCGCGTCCGGAATCAAGGGATTGCGGTTCCAGCAGCACGAAATCGCCTGTCGCCGGATAATCCAGTGCGGTCAACGCCTCAAAGCGGAACCTGCCGGACACGCTGGCCAGCAATTCGCCGCTCTCCCAGAGGACGCGGTACATCCCTTTCTCCTGCGAGACGACCCGGCCGGGCTGCGCGTCCCCGTCTTCGGCCGCCTGTGCGGCAAGGTTTGAAAGTCCGTAGCGTTTCAGCTCTCTGGCGTCCATGTCCGATTCCCTTTCGCTCTTGTCAGCCGTTCCCGGAGCGCTGTCCGGCTGCCCCGAGGCTTGCCCGATGACAGGCACCGCCTGCCACGCTGCATGGATATATATTACAACAAAATCATGTCCCATCCTATTCTGTTTGATTTTTGTGAAGTTTGTTTTGACCCCTTGACCTTTACGCAGCGTCATGGTTTATGCTCCTCTCGTGATGTCGGGTATCAGCATGCGCAAAGCGCCTTGCGGGAAAGGATGAAGATGGACTATAGCGTTGACAGGCTGGCAAAGCTCTCCGGGGTGAGCGCGCGCGCCCTGCGGTACTATGACCAGATCGGCCTGCTCACCCCCAGGAGGGTGAGCAACGGCTACCGTGTCTATGGGCAGGCGGAGGTCGACCTGCTCCAGCAGATCCTGTTCTACCGGGAGCTGGAGGTGCCGTTGGACGAAATCAGATCCATTCTCCATGAGGGATCCTACGATGCCGCGTCGGCCCTTCAGGCGCACTTGACCGCAATGAAAGACAAAGAGAAGCGCATCAGGCAGCTGATCAGCAACCTGGAAAGAACCATTGCAGCAAAAAAAGGAGGAACGGGCATGAGCGACAGGGATAAATTTGAAGGCTTCAAGCGCAGTCTGGTCGAGGATAATGAGCGGAAGTACGGGGATGAAGTCCGTCAGAAGTATGGCAGTGAAACAATGGATGCCAGCAACGCCAAACTGATGGGGCTTTCGGAGGAGCAGTACGCGCGGGCCGAGGGCCTGTCCAGGGAGTTCAACGAGACCCTGAAAAACGCGCTGCGGAACGGTGACCCGGCGGGCCCGCTGGCACAGAAGGCCTGTGCCCTGCACCGGGACTGGCTCTGTTATTTCTGGAAGGAGTACTCAAAGGAGGCTCACCTGAATCTTACGCAGATGTACGTGGACGACCTGCGGTTCAGACAGTATTATGACGGGGTCATCGAGGGGGGCGCGGAGTTCCTCCTCGAAGCGATGAAGGAATACTGCAAATAAGAACGATCCCATTGGACTTTCCGCCCGGGGAAGAGGATCCCCGGGCTTTTCGAGTTCCTCGGTATCACCGGTGAAGTTGTAACCCATTCCTGATACAGGTATAATGGCCCCAGTGTACGGAAGGAGGACAGGAAGATGTCAGAGGAAGAACGCCTGGATATCATAGAGGGAACGGACGAGGACGGGAATCGGCTTCTGCTGACGGTTGAGAAATATTTCTTCTACAACGGCGAGGAGTACGTGCTGCTGAAGCAATACAGCGAAGACGAACAGAAACCGGCTGCGGAGGAAGGCAGCGAGACGCTCTACGTCATGCGCGTCGCGGTCTCAAAGGACGGGGACGGCGAAGAGATCGAGGATTTCGAGCCCATTGACGAGGAACTGGCCGAGCGGCTGATCCCGGTGATCCGCGCGCGGTGGGAGACCCCTGACAAAAACGGATGACGACGTCGGACGGTACATCATGCTGATCAATGATACCATGCGGCAAAAGATCGCCCTGCTGCCGGACAGCCCCGGCTGCTACCTGATGAAGGAGCGGGGCGAGGTCATTTATGTCGGCAAGGCGGTCAGCCTCATCAACCGCGTCCGCACCTATTTCAGCGCCCAGCCCCATTCCGCCAAGGTGCAGGCCATGGTGGACCGGGTGGACGATTTTGACGTCATCCTGGCCGCGGGCAACCTGGAGGCGCTGATCCTGGAGTCCAACCTCATCAAGCTGCACCGCCCCTACTACAACATCAAGCTGATGGATGACAAGCACTACCCCTACATCCGCATCAGCGTGAACGAGCCCTTCCCGCGCCTCACCGTCGCCCGCCGGGTGGAAGCGGACGGCGCGCGCTACTTCGGCCCCTATTACGGCACCTCCGCCATCCGCCAGGTGACGGGCCTTCTGCGCCGCGCCTTTCCGCTGCGCACCTGCACGCTCAAGCTCCCGCCCGCAAAGCCCCTGCGTCCCTGCATCAGCTTCGAGATGGGGCAGTGCCTGGGCCCCTGCGCGGGGCTTGTGACGCAGGAAGCGTACAGGGCGCTGGTGGAGGAGGTCGTCGCTTTCCTGAAGGGCCGGTACAAGCCGGTGGTGGACCGCCTGGAGAGGGAGATGGCGCAGGCCTCGCTGGAGCTGCAGTTTGAGCGCGCGGCGGAATTGCGCGACAGCATCCGGGACATCATGGGCCTGATGGAACAGCAGAACGCGCAGCAGACTTCGCTTTCCGACCAGGATGTCATCGCGGCGGCCGGGGACGGGCTGGACGCGATGGCGCAGGTGCTGTTCATCCGTGGCGGCAAGATGCTGGAGGCGCAGGCCTTCCCGCTGCCGCGGGAGGGGAGCGAGCCTGAAGAGGAAATCCTGGACGCCTTCCTGGAGCAATTTTATGAGGACCGCGTGCCCGCGCGGGAGGTCATCGTACAGGCATTGACGGATCCCGGGACCATGGAGGCCTGGCTCAGGGCCAAACGCAAAGGCGCGGTCACCCTCACGGTGCCAAAGCGCGGGGACAGGATGAAACTGGTGGAAAACGCGCTGCAGAACGCGAAGGACGCGCTGATGAAACGCAACGCCCGGGAGCAGGTGGTGCAGGAGCGCACGGTGGGCGCCAGCCGGGAACTGGCCGCCGCGCTGTCCCTGCAGACCGTCCCCCGGCGCATCGAGGGCTTTGACATCTCCAACACCCAGGGGGCCCAGTCCGTCGCCAGCATGGTGGTGTTTATCGGCGGGGAGCCGGCCCGGAAGGAATACCGGCATTTCCGCATCAAGACAGTGCAGGGCGCGAACGATTTTGCCAGCATGAACGAGGTCCTCCTCCGCCGGCTCAGGCGGACGCAGCTGGCGCAGGACGCCTGGCCGATGCCGGACCTGATCCTGGTGGACGGCGGGCCGGAGCAGCTGGCCTTTGCCCTGAGGGCCAGGGATGAACTGGGGCTGGAGGTGCCGATGTTCGGCCTGGCCAAGCGGCTGGAGGAGATCTGGCTGCCCGGGGAGGCGGAGCCCGTGATCCTGGACCGGCACTCCCCCGCGATGCACCTCATCCAGCGCATCCGCGACGAAGCCCACCGCTTCGCGGTCACCCACCACCGGAAGCTGCGCGGGAAGGCGTCCGTCCATTCGCGGCTGGAGGACGTCCCCGGCATCGGCCCCGCCAGGCGGCGGGCGCTGCTGGCGGCTTTCCGCTCCGTCAAGGGGATCATGGAGCAGGAAATCGAAAGCCTTGCCGCTGTTCCGGGCATGAGCCGAATAGCCGCGCAGGCGCTGTATGACGCGCTGCACCGGGAGGGGGAGAAGGATGCATGAATCCGCCGCGCATCCGCGTTGGATGGGTATCCGCATGAGGGGGGAGAGGGTGTGAGAGGAAGGCGTCCGCTGTCCATCGTCCTGTCCCTGCTGATCCTGACCGGCGCGGCTTCCGCGGAGTTTTCCCCCGCATTTTCTGCCTTGGATCAGGTCTACCAGTCCGGGCAGGCCTATGCACTCCGACTCAGCGCAAGGGTGCAGGCCTGGCCCGACGTCGCCCCCGAGACCCTGGCCGCCCTGCAGGGCTGGCTGGACAGCGCGGAGCTGTCCCTGAACATTGGGAAAGAGGAGGGGCGGGAGACGGCCCTGGCCCGGCTGTCCGGGAACGGCCGGACGGTGTTCGCCCTCATGAGCAGGATCGGCGGGGAACAGGCAGACATGATGCTGGAAGTGCCCGGCAGCCTGGCGGCGACCCGCTATGTCGGCACCGAAGAGCTGCCGCCTTGGCAGAATCTGCTGGACGCGCCGCCCCGCCTGCCGGACGTTCAGGAAGCGAAAGCGGCTCTGAACCAGATCGCAGCCCTGTCCATAGCAAGGCTGCTGCCGTTTGAAAAAGCGGTCAAGGGCGGCGTCAGCATCAAGAACGCCGGGCGCGCTGCAAGCCAGCTAGTGTACACGCTGAAAGCGGGGGAAGCACAGGCGCTCTGGGAGGAGGCCGGGCCAGCGCTGATGCCGCTGCTGGAGCGGTTGGCGGATGACCTGGCGTTCTCATCAGAGGATTTTATGAAAGCGCTCAGTTCGCTGGCCTTCACGCGGTCCTTCACCCTCAAGCGGTATCTGAACGATAACGGAAGCAGCCTGGGGTTTCAGATCACGGGAACGATCCAACTCATGGGACAGGCCCGCGGTGTGACCGTCTTTTTCGGGCAGTCGGACAGGGGGCTGTACCTGAGCCTCAAATCCCCGGCATCGCGGGGCGGGGACACCCTGGAGGTCCGGGTCTCCCTCGCGTACGCAGCGGGAAAGGTCCGGGGAGATTGGCGGTACAAATCGATTTCTGACGGGGAGAGGCTGGAGGCATCCGGCAAGGTCGATCTGTTAAACAGCCCTGAGGGGGAAGGGGAGCGGATATCCGGCAGCCTGACCGCCCGCCTGAAGTTCGCCGGCAGCACGATCGATCTTCTGCTCACCCCCGATCTGCTCATCAGCGGCGGCGCGGCCGGCGGCACCATAGAGTACATCGAGCAGGCAGGCAGGAACGTCCTGCGGGATCTGGCGCTTTCCCTGGACCTGTCGCCTATTGGGGAGATCAGGGGGCCCGAAGCCCTGGCCGAGGTCCATCTGGAGCAGGCAGGCGCTGAGCAGACAGCCCTCAGCGCGGCGCAGGTCCGCCTGGCGCTGATGCCTGCCCTGAAGGATTTTCTCTTTTCCCTGCCGCTGCCGGTCCGGCTGCTCGTCCTGCATGATTTCGGCCGTGTGAGGAGGACGCAGGGAGAAAGCGCTGCCCCGCTTGTGGACGGGCAGGCCCATCCGTTTACGGTGACGGACATCGATGAGCAACCTTAATCCAGGAGGAGAGACCATGAAGCGACTGATCAGAATTCTGCTGGCGGCGATGCTGGTATTCGGCGCGCTGAACGCGGGCGCGCTCAGCTATACGCTGGATGAGAAGCTGTTGCGGCAGGTGCGGGACGGATCCGGCCTGAAGGCTACGGTCAAGGCGGAAATGACCGGCGGCGGCTTCAGCATCCTGGACCCCGCGGCCAATGCGCTCATCGGGGCGCTCAGCGGCGGCGAGCTGTCCCTGCGCTATCTCAAAGGAGTGGGTACCCTGAAGGGGATGGAGGAGCTTGAGCTCATCCTCAGCAAGGCCGGGCAGGCGCTGGCCGATATGCGTTTGCTCCGGGATCCGCAGTTTGAGCAGCTTTCGTCCTCGCTGCTGGGGGCAGGGCGGTACGCCGACACACGCGACGGCGGCGTG
Source organism: uncultured Christensenella sp. (assembly GCA_964629345.1). GTDB lineage: Bacteria > Bacillota > Clostridia > Christensenellales > Aristaeellaceae > UBA6115. The sequence goes on from CAZVSG010000044.1 coordinate 12,281, forward strand.
CTTCTGGCGCTGCTCACCGGGCAGGATCCCGCCTGGCCGCCGGTGGAGGGCGTGCTGTACCGGCTCAATACCGCCGAAACCACCTGGCAGGCGGCCGCGGCCAAAAAGCTGGAGGCCTATTCGGTCCGGCTGTCCCTCTGGCTGCAGGGCTTTACCAAGACCGAGACGGTGCGCGATGCCGCGAACGCGCTGCAGACCCGGGTGACGGTCGCCGTGCCCGTCCTGCAGCTCAAGACGCAGATCAGGCAGCTGCTGCTGGACATGTACGGGGATACCGAGCTGCTGGCCTTGCTGGCCCAGGAGATGGACAGCCGGCAGGCGGCCGCCTACCTGCAGCCGGGGATGCTGAACGGGTTTTTCCAGTCGCTGGACCTGCTGCCGCTGACGGGCAGCCTCATCTCCCAGCGCCTGATGGGCGCCCAGGGACAGCTTTTGGAGAACAGGCTGACCCTCCCGCTGGGAGGAGCCCGGGGCATCAGGACACTTGAGTATACCTTCACCGCAAACCAGACGGGCGGCATGACGGCGATCAGGATCCAGCAGGAGCCGAAGAATGCCGGAAACGCCCGGGGGGCCGTGGTTTCGCTGGTATATGAGGGCGGGGAGACCGGGACTGACGGCAGCATCCGTTATGCGGGCACCCTGAGCATCCAGCCGGAAGAAGTCAGCGACGCGTTCACCGTGGATACGCAGGAGGGCGGCACCCCGGCAGACGCGTACTCCTTCAGCCTCCTCTACGCCCCCTCGTCGGAGGCGGAGGACGCCGTGGCCGGCAGTTCGACAAGGGATTTCTCGTTCAGCCTGCTCATCACGCCGCAGGGGGAGGATGCGCCCGCCACACAGCTTTTCAAGGCGGACGTTCACCTCCAGAGCAAGATGAACTCCCGCGCCGCCACCTATTTCACCGGCAGCATCCTCTGGCAGGATCAGGGAACCGCGGCACAGCTGAAGCTGGATATCTCCGGCAGCACCGCGGCGCCCTGGACGATCCCGGCCGTCGACCCGTCCGGCGCGGTCCGGGTGGATGCCCTCAGCACTACCCAGCTGACAGGCCTTGGAGAGCAGCTGCGGATTGCCATGCGGAACGCCTTTGCCGCGATGCTGCTGAAACTGGCCATCCCCACCGCGGCGCCGCAGTGAGCGGCCCGGCCTGAGTCTCCTGATCCAGCCCGCGCGATGAGCGTGGGTTTTCCATATATACGCTCCTGTGTGGTATACTGTTTCGGCAGAAAGGGGGCGCCATGGCAAGCTTTGTGGATCGGGCGACCATCCGCCTGAAGGCGGGAGACGGGGGAAACGGATGCGTGTCCTTCCACCGTGAGAAATTCGTATTGAACGGGGGCCCCGACGGGGGCGACGGGGGAAAGGGCGGCAGCATCATCCTGGTTGCGGACCATAACCTCCACACCCTGATGGATTTCCGATATAAAACCAAGTACCAGGCGGGGAACGGCGGGGCCGGTTCCTCCGCCCGCTGCACGGGCAAAGACGGGGAGGACCTCGTCATCAAGGTGCCGGCGGGCACGGTCGTTCGGGAAAAGGAATCCGGCCGTGTCATCGCCGACATGTTTTCGCCCGGCCAGACCCGCGTGCTGCTGACCGGCGGCCGGGGAGGCTTCGGCAACGCGCGCTTCGCCACCCCCACCCGCCAGGCGCCCAATTTTGCCAAGCCCGGCGTCAAAACTGCCTGGTATGAGTTCATCCTGGAACTGCGCACCATCACCGACGTGGGGCTGGTCGGCTTCCCCAACGCGGGGAAGAGCAGCCTGCTGGCCCGGATCACTGCCGCGAGGCCCAAGATCGCCGATTATCCCTTCACCACCCTCACGCCCAACCTGGGCATCGCTAGCCACAAGGGCAGCAGTTTCGCCGTCGCGGACATCCCGGGGCTGATCGAGAACGCCAGCGCGGGGGCCGGGCTGGGGTTCTCCTTCCTGCGGCACGTGGAGCGCACGCGCCTGCTGCTGCACGTGGTGGACGCTTCCGGGGGGGAAGGTCGGGAGCCCGCGGAGGACCTGCGCGTCATCGACGGAGAGCTTTCACGCTACGGGCAGCTCGACCGGAGGCCGCAGATCGTCCTTGCCAACAAGATGGACCTGCCCCGGAGCGCGGAGAATCTGGAATCCCTCCGGCAGGCCGCGGGGGAGAGGACGGTCATCCCGGTCAGCGCCGCCACCGGGGAAGGCATCGAAACGCTGCTGGACAGGGTCGTGGGGATGCTGGCGCAGCTGCCCGAGATCCAGCCCCTGGCAGAGGAGGAGGGCGTCCTGGAGGAGCACCTGACCGGGTGGGAAGCGGAGAAAGTCGAGGGCGGCGTGTTCCGGGTCTTCGGCGTATCCATGGACAGCCTGCTGGACGCGGTCAACTTTGACGATTATGAGAGCATGAACTGGTTCCACAGGACGCTGCGCGCCTCGGGCGTCATCGACCGGCTGCGCGAGCTGGGCGCGCAGGAGGGCGACACGGTGCGCCTGGGGGATACGGAGTTTGACTTTATCGACTGAGGGTGGGATGGACGTGCTGAGCCTTGTGAAGCCCCACATGGGCTTTGAGGAACAGATGCTTGAGTACCGGAGGCTGAGCCTTGAAAAGGACGGCCGGCTCCACGGCGTCGGCGGCCTTGCGGACCTGAGCGTCCCCGCGTGGCTGGACCTGCTGGAGAGAAAATCAAGGCCGGAGACCTGCCCGGAGGGCCTGGTTCCCGACAGCACCTTCCTGTGCGTCAGGGAGGCGGACGGCGCCCTGGTCGGGATGGTCAACATCCGTCACACGCTCAATGAGTACCTGCTCCATTACGGCGGGCACGTCGGCTACTCCATCCACCCTGCGGAGCGCGGGAAAGGCTATGGGAAAGAACAGCTGCGCCTCGCGCTTTCCGAATGCCGGAAACTGGGCATTTCTCCTGCCCTTCTGACCTGCGAACCCTGGAACGCCGCCTCCCGCGCGGTGATCCTCTCCCAGGGCGGCAAGCTGGAAGACGTCCGGGAAAAGTCCGACGGGACGAGATTCGAGCGATACTGGATCCCTACTGACAGATAACATGCTGCGGGAAACCGCCTGAAAGGATGCTATGGAACTGACCGGAAAACAGCGCGCCTTCCTGCGCGCGATGGCCAACCCCCTGGAGACCCTGCTGTACGTCGGCAAGGAAGGGATCACCGGCAACACATTGAAGGAAGCCTATGACCTGCTGCAGGCCCGGGAACTGGTCAAGTGCGCCGTGCAGCAGAACGCCCCCCTGACCGCGCGGGAGGCCTGCGATGAATTGTGCGGGAAGACCGGCGCCAGCCCCGTGCAGGTCATCGGGCGGCGGTTCACGGTGTACAGGAGGAACGACAAGGAACCGAAGATTCTGTTGCCATAAGCATGAGAGATAGGATCGTCTGTAAAATATCATGTAAAAAGTTTACATCTCTGGAATTTCGCAGAGCGATGGTCAGCGTGTCTTTGGCTAATCAAGCAAATAGTCGTTAAAGACTCGAAAAATGTCGGATGAATAAAGCTATACTACAAATCATTTTCCATGCTGCAAAAAGAATAGCAATAATAAAGTTCTTTTGGGGTCCGGGGCTTTTCTTTCAAGAAAAGCCCCGGTATCTCTTTCGTCTTCTTCCCCCGTCTCCCGACCCTACCTCGAAATCTGGTCCAGGCTCATCCCGAATCCCGGCACGAAGTCGCGGATGAAGTCCTGCACTTCCGGCAGGTCGATGGCGTGGAGGGAGGCGAGGATGGATTCCCGGGCCTCGAGGAACTCGTTGTTACCGGCCTTGGTCTCCTCCAGGCACTTGACATAGCCGCAGATGCGGTCGGCGGCCTTGACCAGGCGCCATTCCGGGGTGTCCTGGGCGGGGGCGATGAGGGGCTCGTAGGCGGCCTGCAGGTCCTCCGGCAGCATGCCCTTGAGCCGCTGGACGGCGATGCGCTCGATCTTGTGGTATTCGGCCTTGATCTGAGGGTTGTTGTGCTTGACGGGGGTGGGCAGGTCGCCGGTGATGACCTCAGAGATGTCGTGAAACAGCGCCAGCGCCATTACGTGCTCGGCGTTGTAGCCGCGGCCGTAGCGCGTGTTGCCGATGAGGGCGATGGCGTGGGCGATCATGGCGGCCTGCATGGAATGCTCCATGTCGTTTTCCGGGATCAGGTTGCGCATGAGGCTCCACCGCCTGATGAGCTTCATCCGGGACAGGTAGGCGTAAAAATGATAGGCCACGGTGTTGTCTCCTTTACGGTTTCCTTATCAGGCTCTGAAATGAAGCTGGGGCTTTATTCTACTTGCCCTCAATTCAGCATGGTCGTTTTCAGCATTCGCTGTGCTCATTTGAAAACTCCCTGCTTCATTGGGCTGCCGTTCCGCCTTCATCCCGCACTGCGGGCGGCGGAACTCTGCCCCCATTTGAAAACTCCCTGCTTCATTGGGCTGCCGTTCCGCCTTCATCCCGCACTGCGGGCGGCGGAACTCTGCCCCCATTTGAAAACTCCCTGCTTCATTGGGCTGCCGTTCCGCCTTCATCCCGCAC
>CAZVSG010000045.1:0-16714 GCA_964629345.1 uncultured Christensenella sp.
TTGAGCCCATCGAAGGCGAAAGCGGAAAGACATACACCAACTATATCGTCGTAAGACCGGAGAATGAGAACGCTCCGTTTGTGGAAGCCCTGAGGAAGGTCCTGTATACCGAAAAGGTGCGTGACTTTATCCTCAACCACGAAGACCTGAAGGGCGGCGTGATCCCGACCTTCACGGTGCCTGCTGAATAAGCGGTCACTGTACTTGCGCCGCAGCAGATGCTGCGGCGCTTTCGTTGACAATGCGTGCTGTTCTGCTATAATCAGCGTACTGGCTTTGACGGGGAAGAAGCGGGCAGGGGGCGCGCACAGAGAAGGGAACGGTGGCTGCGAGTTCCCGGCGCATTCCGCCGCGGGACACCTCTGAGCCCCCTGCGAGAGCAGGCGTTCTCCGCGATAAGGAGTTTGAGTGGCACATTTTGTGCAAGCAGGGTGGCAACGCGAAGCAATTCGTCCCGCGCAATCAGCGTGGGCAGTTTTTTTAGGAGGGCAGTTGATGGAAATTCAAAGCCCGAAGGGGACCAGGGACGTGCTGCCGGGCGACAGCGGCGCCTGGCAGTGGATCGAAGCGACGATGCGGGAAGAAGCCGCGCTGGCAGGATACCGTGAGATCCGCACGCCTGTCTTTGAGCACACCGAGCTGTTCCAAAGAGGGGTCGGGGACACGACGGATATCGTGCAGAAAGAAATGTATACCTTTCTGGACAAAGGCGGGCGTTCCATCACCCTGAAGCCCGAAGGCACCGCGGGCGTCGTGCGGGCGCTGGTGGAGAACAACCTGTATGCACAGCCCTTGCCCTGCAAGCTTTATTACCTCAACAACCCGGTTTTCCGCTATGAGAATCCGCAGCACGGAAGGCTCAGGGAGCATCATCAGTTCGGCATGGAATGCTTTGGATCAAAGGAACCGACCGCCGACGCCGAGGTGATCGCAACCATCCTGAAGATCCTCAGCCGTCTCGGCCTGACCGGGCTTGCGGTCAAGATCAATTCCATCGGTTGTCCGGTATGCAGGCCAGCGTATCATCAGAAACTGATGGCGTATCTGAACGGCAGCGCCGACCGCCTGTGCCCGCTGTGCAGGGACCGCATGCAGCGCAATCCGCTGCGCATCTTTGACTGTAAGGAACGCGGCTGTCAATTGATCGCTGCCGGTGCGCCCAGCATACTGGAAAACCTCTGCGGCGAGTGCGAAGCCCATTTCGGGGCATTGAAGGCGCTGCTGAGCGGCCAGGGGATCGATTATCAGATCGATCCAAGGATCGTCCGCGGGCTTGATTACTACACCAAGACCGTTTTTGAGATCATCATGCGCACACCGCAGGGGGAGATGGCGCTGTGCGGCGGCGGACGCTATGACGGCCTGGTGGAGGAGATCGGCGGCCCGTCTCTGCCGGGTGTCGGATTCGGCATCGGGACGGAGCGCATCCTGTTGGAACTTGAAAACCAGGGGATCAGCCTGCCGCCTGAGCCCAAGGACAGCGTGTTTATCGCCAGTATCGGACAGGAGGCGCGTCCGCCCGCTTTTCTGCTGTGCATGCAGCTGCGCCGCAGCGGCATCAAGGCTGACTGCGACCACATGCTGCGCAGCCTGAAGGCACAGTTCCGCTATGCTGACAAGGCCGGTTTCCGTCTGATGCTGGTCATGGGCGGGGATGAACTGAACAGAGGCATCGTGAAACTCAAGGATATGACAGATGGTTCCGAAAAGGAAGTATCCCTTGCGTCCGTTGATGCTGCGGTAAAGGCAGCGCTTTGAAAAACCAGATATAAATGAACTTCGGAGGGAAATATGGCTGAGCTGATGGGATCCTGGCGGCGGGACTGCCGGTGCGCGGAAATAGGGGAAAAGGAGATCGGAAAGGACGTCACCCTGATGGGCTGGGTTTCACGCGCCCGCGACATGGGGGGCATCATCTTTGTCTGGCTGCGCGACCGATCCGGCATCATCCAGGCGGTGTTTGACGCCAATCAGGTGGATGAGCAGACCTATCTGCTCGCGGGCAGCCTCCGATCGGAGTATGTCCTTGCCGTAAAGGGCACGGTCAAGGCGCGGGCCGCGGAAGCGGTCAATGAAAAGATGGAGACCGGGCGCATTGAGGTGCTGGTCAGGGAAGCCAGGATCCTCAATGAAGCGGCGACCCCTCCGATCTACACGGATGACGGCGCAAACGACGGCGACGCGGTGCGGCTGAAATACCGTTACCTCGACCTTCGCCGGCCCAGCATGCAGAAGATGCTGATGATGCGTTCCAAACTGGTCAACGCGATCCGCACGCATATGCTGTCAAGCGGCTTTGTCGAGGTCGAGACGCCTGTGATGTCCAAGTCCACGCCGGAAGGCGCCAGGGATTACCTGGTGCCCAGCCGCCTGCACGAAGGAAAGTTCTACGCGCTGCCCCAAAGCCCGCAGATCTACAAGCAGCTTCTGATGGTCGGCGGACTGGACAGGTATTTTCAGGTCGCCAAGTGTTTCCGCGACGAGGACAGCCGCGCGGACCGGCAGCCGGAGTTTACGCAGCTTGACCTTGAGATGTCCTTTGTCGAGCCCCGGAATATCCAGGATGTTGTGGAAGGGGCATTTGACGCGGTCTTCCAGGCGATCAAAGGGGTCAGGCTTCAGCTTCCGCTGCCCAGGATGACATGGAAAGACGCCATGGAGAATTACGGCAGCGACAAACCGGACCTCCGCTTTGGCATGAAGATCAGCATGCTGGACCCATGGGCTTCTGACTGCGGCTTTTCCATCTTTGAGACGGCGGTTGCCGGCGGCGGCACGGTATGCGCCATCAAGGCGGAGGGCGCATCGGGCGCTTTCTCCCGCAAGGAGCTGGACGCGCTGGGCGAATTCGTCAAGACCTATCACGTCAAGGGCTTGGCTTGGCTGGTCATCAGCGATGACGGCAGCATGCGGTCAAGCTTCTCCAAATTTGTAAAGCCCGACAAACTTGACGGCTTGCTTGAAAAGATGCAGGCCAAAGCGGGGGACGCGCTGTTCCTGATCGCGGACAAGAAGCTGACCGCCCTGACTGCCATGGGCCAGCTGCGGGTGAAACTCGGTAAACAGCTTGACTTGATCCGGCCGGACCGGTACGAACTGTTCTGGGTGACGGAGTTCCCCCTGCTTGAGTGGAATGACGAGGCTCAGCGCTACACGGCCGCCCACCATCCGTTCACCATGCCCATGGAGGAGGATTTTCACCTGCTTGAAGCCCATCCTGAGCAGGTGCGCGCAAAGTCCTATGATCTGGTGCTCAACGGCATTGAGATGGGGTCCGGGTCCATCCGCATCCACGCTTCCGATCTGCAGGAAAAGATGTTCAGCCTGCTTGGCTTTACGCATGAGGAAGCCTGGGAGCGTTTCGGTTTTCTGCTCGAGGCGTTCCGTTACGGCACGCCTCCGCACGGCGGATTTGCCTTCGGCATCGACCGGCTGATGATGCTGCTGTCAGGCGCTGAAAGCCTCAGGGACGTCATCGCCTTCCCCAAGGCGCAGAACGCTTCGGATCTGATGATGGATACGCCGTCTGCTGTGAAGAATGAGCAGTTGAACCAGCTGAACATCAGCATAACCGGCAAGTAAAGGCGGTCTTGTTGTAAACCGACTTTTCTTTTGCTATACTGAAGCCGAATCCCCAAGGAGGTGGAATATGGCTCAAAAGAAGGATAACCTGCCAGTCAATCCCGAACCGGTCGTTGCAGACGGCGGCTCGATCACGTACGCCAATGAAGTCATCGCGATCATCTCAGGCATCGCAGCCAGCGAGATCGACGGCATTGCCGGGATGGTCACCGCCGGCGGCCTGGGAGAGATCATCAGCAGAAACAGGAACATCACCCGGGGTGTAAAGGTCGAGGTGGGGACGGAGGAAGTCTCGGTCGATCTGTACACGATCATCGAGTACGGCCAGCCCATCCAGAAAGTCGCCGCCGAGGTTCAGGAGAACGTCAGGAAATCGATCGAATCGATGACCGGTCTTCGGGTCGTCCGCGTGGACATCCACGTGCAGGGCGTCAGCTTTGAGAAGGACAAGAAGGACGCTCAGAACAGGCTCGAGGCCGCGAATGTTCCGCACATCTCCGGACCGCAGCATGACAGGAAGGGCAAGAAGGCCATAAAACCCCCGGAAGAGGAGAAACCTCAGGCGGTTCAGGCTGAGGAGAAGCCGGAAGAGCTTCCCCGGCAAGCCGATGAGCCCAAAGAACCGGTCATCCTCAGTCCGGAGAAGACGATCGAACCTGAACAACCCTCAGTACAGGCAGCGCAGGCTGCAGATCAGCAGGCTGAACCGCAAAACACTGAACCGCAGGAAGCCAAACAGGCAAATAAACCGGACGCCGCCCGAAAGCCCAAGGCCGGCAATCCCAAACAACGCAAGGGCTGATTGCGTGCGAATCATATGAAGCTGAAGTTCTGGCACCGCCTCATCCTGCTGATCGGTTCGATCCTGATGGTCATCATCGGCGGGGCGATCCTGGTCGGGAGCCTGCAGTTCAACGAGATCCCCATCCGGCTCGAAGGGGAAGGCTTCTTTACGGCCACCCGGATGATTTTCCTGTTTGCCGGCGCGATCACTGTCTTTTTCGGAGTGTTCGCGTTTTCCCTGCCGGGCAGGATGAAGATCAGCAAGAATCGCTTTGTGGTGCGGAAAACGGAAACCGGCGAGATGCGCATCAGCGTGCAGGCGATCGAAAGCATCGTTCAGAAATCCCTTACGCAGCATGAGGAGATCAAGCTGCAAAACCTTCAGGTCATCAATACGAAGTCCGGGGTCACCATTGAAATGAAGATCTCCCTTGCCGGGAATATCAACTTCCCCATGGCGGTGGAGACCCTGCAGAGACATATCCGCCAGCACCTGAACGCCACCAGCGGGATCGATGTGAAGGATATCCTGATCAGCATAGAGAACGCGGAATCATCCGTCAAAGCGTCGCCCTATCTGGTCAAGCCGGAAGAGCTGGACCTGAAGACGGAAAGCGCAGCAAAGGGCAAGCCGGATGCCGGTCAGGGCGGCGATTTGCCCGGCACAGACAAGAAGGAAGGTTTGTTATGAACAAGTTGGAAGACACACTCAAAACCCTGTTCAAACCCGGCACTGCCGCGGGAAAGTGTTTTTACGGTCTGCTGTTCTTCCTGATTGGGCTGATGCTTGCTTTGATCGGGTTTTGGAAAACGCTTCTGATCGCTGTGCTGACTCTCCTTGGTGTTTTCATCGGCTCGGCTGAAACCATCGGCAAGGCGGTTGCCAAGGTGCTGGACAAGGTATACCCGCCAAAGGACCGGAAAGTGGTCTATACGAAGGAAGACCTGGAAAAGGTCAAAAAAGCCGCTGAGATCAAGAGGGAATCGCAGAGTTCGGCTCAGGACCCCTCAGATAACAAACAGGAAAAGGAAAAGAATACCTGAGATGGCACGACATGCCGCGCGCCGCATCGCGCTTCAGATGGTTTTCGCTGATATCATGGGGGGCGGGGATTGCGGCAGCGTACTGGAAGACCAGCAGGATATGCAGAATATCAGTGAAGACCAGGAATTCGTCGATCAAGCGCTGAAGTCAGTCAGGGGACAACAGGCGAATTTTGACCGGATCATACAGTCGCTAAGCCCTGAACGGACCTTGCAGCGGATCCCGGTCCTTGACCGCGCGATCCTCTATCTTGCCTTTCACGAACTGTCACAGGCGGATGCCCAGGTCAGCGTCATCATCAACGAAGCGGTCGATCTGGCAAAACGCTACGGGGAGGACTCCGACAGCAAGTTCATCAACGGCGTCCTTGGAAACGCCGTCCGTGAGAAGATGATATGACCGGCTCGGTGCTTGGTATAGACACAAGCTGCTATACCACGTCCTGTGCATTGGTCAGCCTTGACGGTCTCGTTGTTTCGGACAAACGGAAATTGCTGGACGTACCCATGGGAGAATGCGGCCTGCGCCAGAGCGAGGCTGTTTTTTCTCATATCAGGGTCCTTCCGGAAGTATTGCGGGAAGCGATGCAGGAGGGCGGCGATCCCGGCGTTTGCGCTGTCTGCGCATCAAAAAGCCCGCTTGACGGCCCTGATTCCTATATGCCGGTTTTTCAGGCCGGCGTCTCCATTGCCAGGGCGATCGCCGAAACGATGAAAATCCCGTGTTTTCTGACGACCCATCAGCGGGGCCATTTCGCGGCCGCGCAGATAGGCATTTCATCCCCGTCCGAGCGCTTTCTGGCTGTCCACCTGTCCGGCGGCACGGCGGAGATCGTTCTGTGCGAAGATGGGAACATCCTGCACATTGCGGGAAGCGGGGATATCAGCGCCGGGCAGCTGCTGGACCGCGTGGGCGTGCTGCTGGGCTTCTCATTCCCCGCGGGTCCGCAGATGGAGATGCTGGCCTTGAAAGGCCATTCTTCCGGCCGGTATCCATCATCCGTTGCAGACGGGGTCTTTCATCTCTCAGGCGCTGAGGCCGCGGCGATCAGGGACCTCCGCGAGAGCACCATCAACGGCGCGGACGTCGCCGCGAACCTGTTTGACGTCATCGCGCGCAGCCTGACGAAGTCCATGATCTTCGCAGCAGAACAGACCAAAGTCTGTGACGTGCTGGTGACAGGCGGTGTGGCGGCCTCCTCATTGCTTCGGGAGATGCTCTCCTTCCGCATCAAAAAAGTGGATCCGCGACTGAACCTGCAATATGGGATGAGTAAGTATGCCGGTGACAATGCCGTCGGCGTGGCGCTGATCGGCGCGATGAAATACAGGGCAATGAGGGAGGAGACCAATGGCGGCGATATTGAGCGGCAAAGACCTGTCACTTAGGATTGAAAAAGAGCAGACGGAGCGGGTCAAGGCGCTGAAGGAAAGGGGCATCCATCCTGGCCTCGCGGTCGTGCTGGTGGGAGAAGACCCGGCAAGCCAGGTGTATGTCCGCAACAAGGGCGCGGCCTGTGAAGCCATCGGGATCTATTCCAGGACCATCCGCCTGCCTGAGAGCTGCCGTCAGGATGAGCTGGAGAAGGTCATCGATGAGTTGAATGATGATCCGAAGATCAACGGCATCCTTGTTCAGCTGCCATTGCCGAAGCATCTGGATGAAGCGGCGGCGCTCGCCCGCATAAGGCCTCAAAAGGACGTTGACGGTTTTCATCTCATCAATGCCGGAAAGCTGTTCACCGGGCAAAGCGGCGTTGTGCCCTGCACGCCGAAGGGGATCATGTATATGCTTCAATCTGCCGGGATCGAGTTAAAAGGGAAGGAGGCGGTCATCCTGGGCCGTTCCAACATCGTCGGGAAGCCTGTGGCGATGCTGCTGATGAACGAGCACTGCACCGTGACCGTCTGCCATTCCCGGACGAAGGACCTGGCCAGTCATTCCCGCAGGGCGGATATTCTGGTCGCCGCGATCGGAAAACCGCATTTCGTCACTGCCGACATGGTAAAGCCCGGGGCAGTCGTCATTGACGTCGGCATCAACCGGGTGGACGGGAAGCTGGTCGGGGATGTAGAGTACGCCGCTGTGGAGAAGGTTGCCGGGTACATTACCCCTGTTCCCGGCGGTGTGGGGAAAATGACCATCAGCATGCTGATGGAGAACACGCTGGAAGCGGCATGCGATCAGGCCCGCTGAGCGTTACCGAGCTGAACGAATACGTCCGCCGTTCGCTGGCCGGGGATCCCATGCTGCAGGGCATTGCGATCCGCGGAGAGATCAACAATTTCAAGCGGCATACCTCCGGGCATCTGTATTTCTCCCTCAAGGACGAGAACAGCAGGATCGCCTGCGTCATGTTCCGCCAGCATGCGATGATGCTTCGCTTTCAGCCCCAGGACGGCATGCAGGTCATCCTGAGCGGATCGGCAGGTCTTTATACAGCGTCTGGCAGCTATCAGTTCTACGGTGAGGCGATGTCTTCAGACGGCGCGGGCGTGCTGTATGAGCAGTACCTCAGGATCAAGGAAAGGCTGCAGAAAGAAGGACTTTTTGACGCGGCGCTGAAGAAGCCCCTTCCCTTGCTGCCCCGCGCGGTCGGCATTGTGACTTCAGGCAGCGGCGCTGTTCTTCACGACATCGTTACCGTTGCCCGCAGGAGGTTTCCCGCGGCACGGATGATCCTGAGGGCCGCGCAGGTCCAGGGTGAAGGCGCGGCGCTTGATATCACAAAAGGGATCCAGGAAATCGCTGAACTTGCAGACGTCGAGGTCATCATCATCGGGCGCGGCGGCGGCTCCCTGGAGGATCTCTGGGCGTTCAATGAGGAGATCCTTGTCCGCGCCGTCGCCGCGTGCGAGAAGCCGATCATTTCAGCCGTCGGCCATGAAACGGACGTGACCCTGACAGATTTCGCCGCCGACGTGCGCGCTGCGACCCCTTCCGCGGCAGCGGAGATCGCGGTCCCGTCAAAGGCGGAGTTGATGGGCCGGATCAATGGGATGAGGGAACGCTTCCTGTCACTGGCGGAGCAATGCCTTGAGAAGAAGCGCGCAGACCTTTTGGGATTGACCGGAAGGCTCAGCCAGCATGATCCGGTCCATCGTCTCCACCTTGCGCAGTCAAGGCGGGATATGATGGAGAAGCGGCTGCATACGGCGGCCTGGGCGGGGTATCAGCTTCTGCTGTCAACCGCGACAGGTGTGATCGACCGGTTCAAGCTATCCGGCCCTGAGCAAACCCTTCGCCGGGGCTATGTGATCGCGTTCTCCCGGGGGAAACCGGTCCAATTCGCCAGGCAGGCCGATTGGGAAATGGACTTGATGTTCCAGGATGGAAGGGTGAAGGTCAGGACGCTTGAAATACAGCTGAACACACGGGAGGAAAAGGATGGCCAGAAAAACGGAAATGCGGTTTGAGGAGAAGCTTGAATCGCTTGAAAAACTGACGCTTCAGATGGAAGAGGGAAAGCTGGGGCTGGAGGAGCTGCTGAAGGTGTATGAGCAGGGGCTCAACCTGGCCGGCAACCTGAAAAAGGAGCTTGAGGAAGCGCAGGTACAGCTGATGGAGCTGAAGAACGGCATGCTGAAACCCGCCGAAGAGCCGTGAGCGATTTTCAGGAAGCATACGGCCGCTATAAGGAGTTAACCGAGCAGGCGCTGTCCGCCTCCCTTCCGCTGCCGAAGACCGATTGGCCAGGTGAGGGATATCCGCTCAGGATCGTTGAGGCAATGCGCTACAGCCTCCTCTGCGGCGGGAAAAGGCTGCGGCCTGTCCTTCTGCTGGCCGCGTATGCGCTGGCTGAGGATGACATCAGCCCCGCTTTGCCTTTTGCTACGGCGGTTGAGATGATCCATACCTATTCGCTCATCCACGATGACCTGCCCGCGATGGATAATGACGACATGCGGCGCGGCAGGCCGACCAGCCATAAGGTCTTCGGCGAGGCTTTGGCGATCCTGGCCGGGGACGCGCTGCTCAGCACCGCCTTTGAGACCATGAGCAGGAGCGGGCATCCCCGCGCCTTGCAAGCGCTGCGCAGGATCGCCGAAGCATCCGGGGCCGGCGGCATGATCGCAGGCCAGACGGCGGATATCCTCCTGTCCAATCAGGTTCCGGATCTGATGAAGGTGCGCTATATCCACCTGCACAAGACGGCGGACCTGCTGACTGCACCGATCATAGCGGGCCTGCTGCTGTGCGGCGCGGACAGCGCGGTGCTCAGGGCCGGGGAAGAATACGGACGAAACCTCGGCCTTGCCTTTCAGATCACGGACGACTTGCTGGACCTGACCGGAGACGCGGGCCTGATGGGGAAGAACGTGAGCAAGGATCAGTCTCTGGGCAAAATGTCCTGGCCGGCAGCCACCGGACAGCAGCAGGCCCGATCAGACGCCGGGCAGGCTGTTCTCGCCGCGGTGAAGGCATCTGAAGGCTTCGGCAGACAGGCGGGCTTCTTCCGGGCACTTGCGCTGTCCGTTCAAAACCGGGTAAAATAAGCCGTTTCGTTACGCGCAGAGCATGGAGGAAGACCTTGGCGGAGATCATTGGCAACGGCATTCTGGTCTGTGCCCTGACTTCCTGGGCGGTCGCCCAGGTATTCAAGGTGCTGATCGATTGGCGGATCAACCATTCGTTCAACTTGAAGAAGATCATCAGCAACGGGGGTATGCCGAGCGCGCACACCGCCTTTGTCGTATCCCTCTCGATGATGGTCGCTTTCCGGGAAGGGATCGGTTCCACCGTATTCGCGCTCTCTTTCGCGCTGGCGGCGGTCGTGATCAATGACGCTGTCGGCGTCCGCTACCATACCGGGGAACAGGGCAAGGTGCTGAATAAGATCCTGCACCGGATGCTGGTGGAGGGGGAACCGCTGACGGATGAGACCCTGCATGAACTGGTCGGACACACGCCGACGGAGGCTTTTTTCGGCGCGGTCATCGGCCTGATCATGCCGCTGTTTTTCAGGTAAGGGAGGGGAAGATGAACGATCAGTTCAGGGAAGAAGTCGTCACGCGCAGGAACAGGGCCATGGAGAACCTGCTGTTTGTCCTTGCGAATCTTGTCATGGGAGTTGCCGGTCTTTATGCCTTGCTGATGGTCAACGTCATGCTGTCCGTGATTTCCGCGCAGGGGTTCAGCACGGGTATGCTGTTTGAGATCATCCTGCTGCTGATCGCCGTCGCATCCGCGGTCCTGCTGTTCCTCTTCCGTGACAGGATCAAAACGGAGTACGAGTATACCTTCACAAACGGGACGATGGATTTTGCCAAGGTTTTCAACAACCGGAAACGCAGGTCCCTGGGTACGATGAACATCCGCAACGTCGAAGCCTGCGGCATGGTCGACTCGGGTTCCTTCCGCAGGTACCTCAATACGCCGGGCGTCATCCGGCTCAACTGGTTCCTGAACCGGGAAGCACAGCTTTTCTATTTCTATTTTGTCAAGGACAGCAAGAAGTCTTTGATGGTCATTGAGCCGAGCGATGAAATGCTGAGCCTGATCAAGAAATCTGTCGGCCAGGGAAAATACCAGACGAATTGATCGATGATGACCGCATATCTTGACAACAGCGCGACGACGCGGCCGATCACGGCGGTCCTCCGCGCGATGGAAGCCGCCATGACAGAGGGCTTCCATAATCCTTCCACGCTTTACGCGCCGGGATTGGCCGCCAGGAAATGGATCGAGGGATTCCGGTCTTTTTTGAAGGACGGATGGAAAGCCGGAGACGTTATCTTTACCTCAGGGGGGACGGAGGCCGACAATCTTGCAATCCTGGGCCGCATGAGGACGGCCAGGGGACGAAAGAGACTGCTGTACAGCAAGGGGGAACACCCGGCTGTTTCAGCGCCCTGCCTGTCGCTTGCGTCGGAGCATGACGTCCGGGCCATCTCCCTTCACGAAGACGGAACACTGGACCTTGATGACCTTTTGAACCTGCTTGATGCCGACACGGCGATGATCTGCGTGATGCAGGTCAACAATGAAGTGGGAGCCATCCAACCACTTGATGAGATCATCGCGCTGAGGAACCGGATCTGCCCGGAGGCCGTCCTCCATGTCGACGGCGTCCAGGGATTTCTGCGCCATCCGATTTCTTTGACGGACGGGATCGATTCCTATGCTGTCTCCGCGCACAAGATCCACGGACCCAAGGGGACAGGCGCGCTGTTTCTTGGAGAAAGGAACCGGATCCATCCCCAGATGCTGGGCGGGGGCCAGGAATTCGGCCTGCGTTCCGGGACGGAAAACACGCCGGGCATCGCCGGGATGGAAGCCGCCGTCCTGAACTATCCCAAAGCCAGCAGCATGCGCGCGATGAAGCTGAAACTGCTCGATCTGATCAGGGATGGGGTACCGGAAGTCTGTGTCAACGGTCCTGATCCACAAGGGGCAAAGGCGTGCGATCACATCCTCAGCCTGTCCTTCCCGCCGGTCAATGCCGAGACGCTCATGCATGCCCTGGAGGGAGAGGGCGTTTACGTCAGCAACGGCTCCGCATGCTCCTCAAGGAAGCGCGTCCCAAGCGCGGTGCTTACCGCGATGAAACTGCCGAGGGCCCGGATCGACAGCGCGCTGCGCTTCAGCTTGTCACCTTTTACTACATTCGATGAGATCGCCTGCGCGGCGGAAGCCTGCGTCAGCGCCTACAGAACCCTCTGCAAATACACAAGAAAATGAGTTGCCGGAAATGAAAAAACTGTTGTTGGTCAAATATGCCGAAGTGCATCTGAAGGGGCAGAACCGCCCCTTCTTTCTGCGTCTTCTCCTGCAGGGCGTCAAGGAGGCGGCAAGGGATTTCGGCGGAACCGCCCGCCTGCATGACAGCCGCATCCTTGTCAGCGGTTACCGCGATGAAGAGGACTGCATGAAGGCACTCAGCCGTGTCTTCGGGGTCCATTCGATTTGCCCCGCTGTAGAGATGCCAAAAGACGATTTTGAGGCCGTATGCAGGCAGGCTGCCGCCATGATGGACGGCCTTAAGGGTACGTTCAAGGTCAGGGCCAGGCGGGCGGACAAGCTTTTTCAGATGGACTCGCCGCAGATCAATGCGCAGATCGGCGCTTTCGTGCTCTCAGCCTGCCCGGACCTGACCGTCGACGTGCATCAGCCTCAGCATGTCCTCGATGTGGAGATCAGGGACAGCGCGCTGCTGTATTCAGGCGGGATCCCGGGCGCGGGGGGACTGCCGACCGGAAGCAACGGGCGGGCTCTGCTTCTGCTTTCGGGCGGCATCGACAGCCCGGTGGCGGGATACAGGATCATGAAGCGCGGCGTGGAATTGAGCGCGGTCTACTTCCATTCCTTTCCCTACACAGGAGAGATGACCAAAGAAAAGGTCAAGACTCTGGCGGATATCCTGGCAAGATATGTCGGCACTGTCAGGCTCTACATCGTGCCTTTTACCCGGATCCAGCAGATCATCCATGAAAAATGCCCGGATGAGTACATGACGCTGGTCATGCGCAGGTGCATGATGCGCATCGCGGAGAAAACCGCAGTGACGGAAAAGGCGCAGGCGCTCGTCACCGGCGAAAGCATCGGGCAGGTGGCCAGCCAGACCATGGAAGCGCTGGCCTGCACGGACGCGGTCGTTTCCTGCCCGGTATTCCGTCCCCTGATCGGGATGGACAAACTGGAAATCATCGCCCAGGCAGAAAAGATCGGCACATATGAAACCTCATGCCTCCCTTATGAGGACTGCTGCACTGTGTTCGCGCCAAGGCACCCGGCGACGCATCCGCGACTGGACAAAGTGGCGGCAGCTGAAAGACCGCTGAATGAGGACGGCATGCTGGAGGAGATGCTCTCGCGTGCGGCCGAAGGCGCGGAGGTCTATGATGCGGTGCGGCGGAAAAGGAGCTGACTGGTTTGAAGCTGTCAAGTGAAAATACTTGACATTGCGGTTTTATCGTGTATAATTCACCCGGCACGGATTTTTACGAGGGAGGCGGAAGGATGGCGAAGGATGGCCTGAGCAGGAAGGTCGGCTACGGGATGCTGGCCGCCTTTTACGCGCCGCTGCTCACAGACCGCCAGCAGAAGCTGATCCAGATGTACTGCGACGAAGATCTGTCCCTTTCCGAGATCGCGGGGCAGCTCTCCGTCTCGCGCCAGGCAGTGAGCGATAACCTCAACCGGGCCTATGAACGCCTGGATGACCTTGAGAACCATTTAAAGCTGTACGACAGCTATATGGGGATGCGCGGAAACATCGCAGCCTGCTGCAGCCTGCTGAAAAAAGTCAAGGCAAGCCCGGAGACCTCGGAGTATCTTCAGCAGGCGATGAAGCTGCTCAACGAGGACAGCGCGTCAAGGGGTCAGAAAGATGATATTTGAAGGCCTTTCGGATAAACTGCAGCGGGCGCTGAAGAAACTGACGGGCAAGGGCAAGCTGAACGAGGAAAACATCAGGGAGGCGATGCGGGAAGTCCGCATGGCCCTGCTGGAAGCCGACGTCAACTATATCGTCGTGAAGGATTTCATCAAGACTGTGACAGAACGCGCAGTCGGGACCGAGATCCTGTCCTCGCTCAATGCCGGGCAGCAGGTCATCAAGATCGTCAATGAGGAACTGACCCGCCTGATGGGGGGCGCCAATGCCAGGCTGACCTGGTCGTCCTCAGTCCCCACCATCTACCTGCTGTGCGGCCTGCAGGGCACAGGCAAGACCACGATGGCCGGGAAACTGGCAGGATACCTTAAGAAAACCGGCAAGAAACCGCTCCTTGCCGCCTGTGACATCTACCGCCCTGCTGCCATCAGACAGCTGCAGGTCGTCGGCGAGAAAGCCGGCGTGCCGGTTTTTGAGAAAGGGACCCAGGATCCTGTCAAAACCGCCAAGGAAGCGATCGAGCACGCGCGTTACTACGGCAACGACGTGCTGATCATCGACACTGCCGGACGCCTGCACATCGATGATGAGCTGATGAAAGAGCTTGAAAGCATCAAAGCCGCGGTCCGTCCGCAGGAGATCCTGCTGGCAGTGGACGCCATGACAGGCCAGGACGCGGTGAACGTTGCCAAGAGCTTCAATGAGAGGCTTGGCATTGACGGGATCATCATGACCAAGCTGGACGGCGACGCGCGCGGCGGCGCCGCGCTGTCGGTCAGGGCCATTACCGGCAAGCCGATCAAGTTTTCTGGCACAGGTGAAAAACTGACGGACATTGAGCCTTTCCACCCAGACCGCATGGCGTCGCGCATCCTTGGGATGGGCGACGTGATGACACTGATCGAGCGGGCGGTCGAATCCGCTGACGCGCCTGAGGCGGAGAAGGCCGGCAAGAGCAAGCAACCTTACGATTTGAGCCTTGAGGATTTTCTGGAACAGATGCAGCAGCTCAAGAAGATGGGGCCTCTGCAGAACGTGCTTGGCATGCTCCCGGGGGTCGGCAATAAACTCAAGAACGCGGAGATCGACGAAAAAGCATTGAAGAAGCCGGAGGCGATCATCCGCAGCATGACGAAGAAGGAACGTCTGAACCCGGACATCCTCAACGCGAGCCGCCGCAAAAGGATCGCGACAGGGGCGGGCGTCACCGTTCAGGACATCAATCAGCTGATGCGTCAGTTTGACCAGATACGCAAGATGCTCAAGCAGATGATGGGCAACAAGCGCGGCCTTGCGCGCGGCATGCGCGGCCTGCCGCCGATGTTTTAGCCAGGATATCAGTGCGACTGATTTTCCATAGAATAAAAGGAGGAACCCAACCATGGCAGTCAAGATCCGCCTGAAAAGGATCGGCATGAAAAAGCACCCCTATTACCGCGTCGTCGTCACCGATGAGCGCAGCCCGCGTGACGGCAGGTTCATCGAGGAGATCGGGACCTATGATCCGATGAAGCAGCCGGCGGAGATCAAGATCGACAACGAGAAAGCCGTTGACTGGATCAAAAAGGGCGCGCAGCCTTCTGACACTGTCCGCGTGCTGCTGAAAAAGACCGGCGCGATCGGTGCTTGAGGCGAGCATGAGAGAGCTGGTAATGTTCCTTGCCAAATCGCTTGTCGATCAGCCGGAGCAGGTCGTGGTCACCCAGACGGAGGGACCCGAAGCCATCATCCTGGAGCTGAACGTCGCGCCGGAGGACATGGGCAAAGTCATCGGAAAGCAGGGCCGGATCGCAAAGGCGATCCGGAACGTGGTCAAGGCTGCCACTGAAAAGGGCGGAAAGCCTGTATTTGTGGAGATTCAATGACCGGGGCTGCCTTTGAGGGGTTTCTTTGCATCGGACAGGTCCTTCGCCCCCAGGGCTTGGAAGGTCTTGTCAAGATCCGGCCGGACACAGATGATCCCGGCCGGTTTATGATGTTGCAGGCCGTCTACATTTCTGATAAGGACAAACCGCTCCAAAGCATCGCCGTAAGCGAGGTTTCCGTCCGGGGCAGGTTCGTATGCCTGCGGATCGGAGAAGATCAGGACGCGGATGCCGCCGAAAAACGCCGCGGGATCAGCCTGTACGTCGACAGGGGCAGCGCGGTCCCGCTCGGTGAACATGAGAACTTCGTCGCAGACATGATCGGCTGTGAGCTTCTGGATGAAAAGGGGAACAAGCTCGGCGTCCTGGAAGACATCTATCAGCCAATGACGTATATGCGGTGAAAACAGCGGACGGCCGTTTGCTTGTCCCCGCGCTGCGGCACGTCATCCTGTCCGTGGATACGGTGAGGAAAGTGATCGTCGCGGACAGCGCGGCACTGTCTGAGGTTTCACTGCTTGAAGATTGACGTCCTGACCATCTTCCCGGAGATGTTCGCAGCGCTTGACGCAAGCATCATCGCAAGGGCTCGCCAGGCGGGCGTGATCAGCCTGAACGTCCATGACATCAGGCCTTATTCCCTGTCAAAGCATAAGAACACCGATGATTATCCCTTCGGCGGCGGTTCCGGCATGGTGATGATGCCCCAGCCCATCGCGGATGCGATCAGGTCCGTCACGCCTGACCCGTATTCCGGCAAGCGCATCTACATGAGCCCGCGCGGCGTCCCGCTGACGCAGGAGCTGGCGATGCAGCTGAGCGGAGAACCTTCGGTGATGATCCTCTGCGGGCATTATGAGGGCGTGGATGAGCGTGTCCTTGACCGGTTCATCGACCTGGAGATCTCGATAGGGGATTACGTGCTGACCGGGGGAGAGATTCCGGCCATGGTTCTGATCGACTGCGTCGCGCGCCTCATCGACGGCTCGCTTGGAAGCAGGGAGAGCAGTGCTGAGGAAAGCTTTT
This sequence comes from uncultured Christensenella sp., assembly GCA_964629345.1. Lineage (GTDB taxonomy): Bacteria > Bacillota > Clostridia > Christensenellales > Aristaeellaceae > UBA6115. The sequence continues at coordinate 16,637 of CAZVSG010000045.1, forward strand.
CTGACGACAGCCTTCTGGAGTATCCGCAATTCACCCGTCCGCGTGACTTTGAGGGATCGTTGGTTCCGGAGGTGCTGC
>CAZVSG010000046.1:0-13016 GCA_964629345.1 uncultured Christensenella sp.
TCGATAAGGTCTCCGGATCCCAGGAGATCGGCACCTACCTTATCTACCTGTTCTTCTTTGTCATCGGCGTTCCCGCCTCCATCGGCGCGCTGCTCCAGGATGCGCCGCTGCTGCTGGTGCTGACGGGCGTCATGGTGCTGGTCAACATGCTGTTCAGCTTCGGCTTTGGCAAGCTGTTCAACTTCAGCCTGGAGGAGATCATCCTCGCCTCCAACGCCAACATCGGCGGGCCGACCACCGCCGCCGCGATGGCGATCTCCCAGGGCTGGACCAAGCTCATCGGTCCCAGCATGCTCATCGGCACCTTCGGCTACGCCATCGGCACCTACCTAGGCGTCATCATCTACAACATCCTCAGCGCCATGTGACGTTCTCTGCCACTCAGGGTCATCCATGCGTCCGCCTAGTGAAGTTTTCCATTTTCCGGCTTTTTCGCGTTGCATTTATCAGGCAGATGTCATAAAATCAGATGCGTGGAATATTTCAGGGGGCGTGTGCCCCCTCTCTTTTATGAAGGAGGAAGGATGAGAGCCGGCTTTGACCATGACCTGTATACGAAAACCCAGTCAGAAAAAATCAGGGAGCGGATCCGCCAGTTCGGGGGCAAGCTGTACCTGGAGCTGGGGGGCAAGCTGTTTGACGACAACCATGCCGCCCGGGTGCTGCCGGGCTTCCGGCCGGACAGCAAGATCAGCATGCTGATGACCCTGAGCGAGCAGGCGGAGATCGTCGTCGCCATCAACGCCAATGACATCGAGAAAAACAAGGTGCGGGGGGATCTTGGCATCACGTACGACCAGGACGTGCTGCGCCTGATCGACGCGTTCCGCGCCGTGGGCATGCTGGTGGAGAACGTGGTCATCACCCACTGGACCGCGCAGACGCAGGCCGTGGCTTTCCGCAAGCGGCTGCGCAGCCTGGGGGTCAAGGTATCCCTGCATTATCCGATAGAAGGCTATCCCGCAAACTTCGCCCTGGCGGTGAGCGAAAAAGGGTTCGGCAGGAACGAGTACGTGGAGACGTCCAGGCCCCTGGTGCTGGTCACCGCCCCCGGACCCGGCTCCGGCAAGATGGCGGTATGCCTGTCCCAGCTTTTCCAGGACCATCTCCGTGGCATCAAGGCCGGCTATGCGAAGTTTGAGACCTTCCCCATCTGGAACCTGCCGCTGCGCCACCCGGTCAACGTCGCGTATGAGGCCGCCACGGTGGACCTGGGAGACGTCAACATGATCGACCCCTTCCACCTGGAGGCGTACGGCCTCCAGGCGGTCAACTACAACCGCGACGTCGAAGTCTTTCCCATCCTCAGTGCCACCCTGGAACGCATCTGGGGCGAGATGCCCTACAAGTCACCCACCGACATGGGAGTGAACATGGCGGGCTCCTGCATCACCGACGATCCCCTGGTGCAGCAGTGCGCCCGGCAGGAGGTCATCCGCAGGCTGTATGCCGCGCTGTGCGAACAGCGCCGCGGACACGCGGGGGAGGATGAGGTCGCGAGGCTGCGCATGCTCAACCAGCAGCTGAACCTGACGGATGAGGACCGGCCCGTGATCCAGGCCTGCCGCAGGCGCGCTGATACGACGGGCAATCCCGCCGCCGCCATCCAGCTGGCCGACGGCACTGTGGTCACCGGCAAGACCTCAAGCCTTCTGGGCGCTTCCGCCGCTCTCCTGCTCAACGCGCTCAAGCAGCTGGCCGGTATCTCAAAGCCGGAGAGACTGATCCCCCCCGAAGTCATCGGACCGATCCAGGACCTGAAGCTGAATTACCTGGGCAACAGCAACCCGCGGCTTCACACCGACGAGGTACTGGTCGCCCTTTCCATCACCGCCGCCGAAAACAGGAAAGCCGCGCTGGCCCTCAGCCAGCTGCCGCAGCTGAAAGGATGCGAGGTGCACACCTCCGTCATCCTTTCCCAGGTCGATGAGAACGTCTTCCGCCGCCTCGGCGTCAACCTCACCTGCGACCCGAAATACCAGACCCACAAGCTTTACCATAAGTGATAAAAAAGGGCAGCTATAAAAGTCCGGCCCGATACCTTTTCAGCATCACATGGCGGCGTTTTCCCTTCGTGAAACCGGATGAGAGGGATGCCGAATCCTTATGCCTGTTCATAAAAAACCCAGGCTTTCTGCAGCCCGGGATGAGAATGGATGATGCGGCGGAAAAGCGCACCTTATTCCAGGGTCACGCCCATCTTTTTCATAAAATTCACCATCGGAACGCCCAGCGCGAAGCAGACCGCAGCCTGGCCCGCGCCAACGGTCAGAATGCTGATGCAGGGGTGCAGGCCGTAGAGGAAATACAGCATCAGGCCGATGACCAGGGCGTTGACCGCGACCGGCATCAATGCCGCAAGCCAGATGTTCCTGCGGAACCTGCGGGTCAGCAGGGCCGCCGCCAGCGTCGCCAGGGAGCCGAACACCACGTCCTGCCAGGGCTGCCCGGTGATGAGGTTGCTGACCAGGCAGCCGATGAACAGCCCGGGCACGGAGGAAGAAGCCAGCACCGGCAGCAGGGTGAGCGCTTCGCTGATCCTGAACTGGATCTGGGAAAAGCTGATGGGCGCGAACAGCAGCGTCAGCGCCGTGTACAGCGCCGCCACGATTCCGCCCATCGCCAGGGAACGCACCGGGGACTGTTCGTTTTTCATTTTCATTCATCCCTGCCGACGGGCCTGCCCGGTTTCCTCGAATCAACAGAAGGAGCCCGCATCCCGTCCACCGGATCACTTGATCTTCCAGATTTTCTCGTTATACTCGGCGATCGTCCGGTCAGTGGAGAAGGGTCCGGACATCGCGGTGTTGGTGATCGCTTTGTGCAGCCACAGCCCGCGGTCCATAAAGTCGCAGCTGACCCTGCCCTGGGCGGCGGCGTAGGAGCCGAAGTCCTTCAGGACAAAGAAATTGTCCGGCCTGCTCCCGCCTGAGCCGAAGAGCAGGTCGTGGTAGAGCAGCTGCAGCATCGCGGGATTGTCCGGGAACAGCGTGCCGTCGATCATCTGGGTGAGGGCTTTGCGGATCTCGATGTTCTGTTCAAAATAATGGATCGGGGCGTAGCTGCCCTCGCGGTACATGTTGGCGACCTGATCCGCCTTCATGCCGAAGAGGTAGATATTGTCCTGCCCCACCGCCTGGGCGATCTCGACGTTTGCGCCGTCCAGGGTGCCGATGGTCACCGCTCCGTTCATCATCAGCTTCATGTTGCCGGTGCCGGAGGCTTCCTTGCCGGCGGTGGAGATCTGCTCGGAGAGGTCGGCCGCGGGGATGAGCGCTTCGGCGGCGGATACGTTCCAGTTTTCCACAAACAGCACTTGGATCATCTTCTTCGCCCGGGGAGAGCGGTCGATCAGACGGGAGAGCGCCAGGATATAGCGGATGATGAGCTTGGCCTTCTGATAGCCGCGGCTGGCCTTGGCGCCGAAGATGAAAAGACGCGGGGGCATGGTAAAGTTCGGGTCGTCCATGATGCGGTTGTACAGCACGTGGATGTGCAGGGCGTTGAGCAGCTGGCGCTTGTACTCGTGCAGGCGCTTGACCTGCACGTCAAAGAAGAAGTCCGGGTCGGCGGTCATCTCCTGCCGCTGCGTGAGGAACTCGCTGAACACTTCCTTGTTCTGGCGCTTGATGTTGGCAAAGCGTTCACGGAAGGCCGCGTCCTCCCGCAGGGGCAGCAGTTCGCTGAGGGCTTCGGGCTGCATGATCCATTTTTCGCCGATCGCCTCGGTGATGAGCGCCGACAGGCGTGGGTTGCAGGCCATCAGCCACCTGCGGTGGGTGACCCCGTTGGTGATCGCGGTGAATTTTTTGGGCATGATGAGGCCGTAGTCGCGGAAGGTCTCATTCCTGATGATCTCGCCGTGGAGTTTGCTCACGCCGTTGACCGAGAAGCACTGCGACACGCAGAGGTTGGCCATGTTCACCATGCCGTAGGCCAGGATGGCCATGTGCGCGATGCGGTCCCACTCGCCCGGGAAGCGGTCCCACAGCTTCTCGCACAGCCTGCGGTTCATCTCCTCCAGGATCATGTAGATGCGGGGAAGCTGGCGGCGCACCAGGTCCTCCGGCCAGCGCTCCAGGGCCTCGGACATGATGGTGTGGTTGGTGTAGGCCATGCAGCGGTTGGTGACGGCCTGCGCCTCATCCCAGCCAAGGCCCTTCCCGTCCATCAGGATGCGCATCATCTCTGCGATGGCAAGGCCGGGATGCGTGTCGTTGATGTGAAACACCGCTTTGTCCGGCAGCGTTTTCCAGTCATTGCCGCCGCGGGACTCAAAGTCGCGCAGCGCGTACTGCAGGCTGGCACTGACCAGGAAATAATGCTGGCACAGCCTGAGCGTCTTGCCTTCGTAATGGTTGTCCTCAGGATACAGGACCTTGCTGATGACGTTGGCCAGGTCCTGTTCCTTGGTGGCGTTGAGGTAATCGCCGTTGGAGAAGGCGGAGAGGTCCAGGCCCTGCTTGCTCCTGGCGCGCCAGGTGCGCAGGGTGTTGACCCGGCCGTTGCCGTAGCCCACCGCCGGCATGTCGTATGGGACTGCCTCGACCGTCCGGTAGTCCTGCAGGGTGAAAACAGTCTTTCCGCCGATCTCCTGCGTGAGGACCTGGCCCTCGAAATGCACCTCGACCACGTCCTCCATCCGGGCGACTTCCCAGACGTTCCCGGCCTGGAGCCAGTCATCCGGTATCTCGATCTGCTGGCCGCCGGACAGCTTCTGGCGGAACAGGCCGTACTCGTAGCGGATGGTGCAGCCCATCGCGGGCAGGTCCAGCGTGGCCAGGCTGTCCATGAAGCAGGCGGCCAGACGGCCCAGGCCGCCGTTGCCAAGGCCGGGCTCCGGCTCTTCCTGGACGATGTCCCGCCAGGAAAGGCCCAGTTCCGTCAGCGCCCTGGTGTAGGGCTCGGTGCTCAGCAGGTTCAGCGCATTGTTGAACAGCGCGCGGCCCAGCAGGAACTCGATGGAGAGATAATAGACGCGCTTGCCGTTGCGCTGTTCATCCGTCTCGATGGATTTGACCCATAGTTTCATGATCTGGTCGCGCAGGGTGGAGGCGACTGCGTAATATATCTGGTAGGGGCTCGCTTCCTTGAGCGTCTTGCCGTAGTACCGCTGGAGCTTGCCCAGGATGGATTGCTTGATCTGGTCTTTTGTCACGCTTGATTCCGGCATACATTCTCCTTGTGGCGCGCATGGCGCATCAAAGAGTATATCATGCCCCTGTTTGACACGCAAACCTGACCAAGCCGATGGAAATCATCCGCACTTCCTTTCATCTGAATCACAGTTCAAGCCCTGTGCGTTTTACAAATCCGGCAGGAAATGGTATTATTTGTAAAGTTATTACAAAGCCAGCGGAGTATGCACGATGAAAAGGCCGGCCCGATGAAGGGAAAAAACCGCCGCAGCGGCTCGATACTGCCAAAGCTGTCCTTCCTGGTCACTGCTTTGTGCGCCATGATCGTGCTCTACTCCTCCTATAATCTCTATCTTGGCCTGTCCAAATACAACCAGGCCGGCGAACTGGGCGCCGTCCGGGACGCGGTCGCACCATTCCCGGAGGCGCTGAAAAACTTCATGTTTGAACGGGGCAGGATGAATGTCGTCCTTGCATCCAATGAACCCATCACCCAGAAGAACATCGATTTTCTGTCCCAGCGGAGGGCGGCGGCCGAACAGGCTTTCCTGTCCGGTTTTTCCGCCCTGGAGGCGAAGCACCCACAGGACGCGCAGTTTCTGCGCGCGGAATATGAGGGGATCGCCCAGCTGCGCACCCTGGCGGACAAGGAGGCGCGCAAGCCGCTGTCCCAAAGGGATCCGTTGTTCCGGCAGGAATGGTTCAGCCGCTGTACAGAGTACATCGGTGTGGTCATCACCCGGCTGAAGGACGTCATCGGTCATTCCAAAAGCGGTACGGTCGATTCTTATATGGATCTGGTCGCTGATACACTGCATTTCAGGAGCATTGTCGGTTCCGAATCCTCCATCCTCACCTCCGCGGTGTCAGGCGGCCGGATGCTTAGCATCGAGGAGTATTCAGACATCCAGTTTCTGCGGGGGCAGTCAGGGCAGATCTGGGCCAACATGAACCATTTGACCGAGACCATCCGTTCAGACAGCCTGACCGCCACTTTGTCCGACGTCAGGGAGCAGTACTACGGGCTGTTCAGACCGGAACAGGACAGGGTGCTGGCACTGGCGCGCACGGGGCCGCTGCCTGAAGGGGCCGGTGCGGAGATCGCCAGGCTGTCCGTACCCGCGCTGGATTCCATCCTGCGCATCAACGATGAAGCGATCGCAGAAATCAGCCGGATCGTCCGGGACAGCCTCAACAGCGGGCAAAGCAGCCTGCTGTCCAGCCTGGCCATCATGACGGCAAGCGTCCTGATCGCAGTCTTCATCCCTATCTCCCTCCGGAGGCGCCTGGTCCGTCCGCTCAACGGCATCATCCAGGTGATCGAAGGCCTTGGGGAGGGGAAACCCCAGGACATCGCACCGTTTGTCCGGAGGAACGACGAGATCGGCAAACTGGGCCAGGGCGCTCAAATGCTGCAGGACAGCATGGCCGCGGAGCAGGCTTCCCGGCAGAAACTGAACCAGGCTGTCCATGAACTGGAAGAGCTGTCCACCAAGGATTCCCTGACCGGCCTGCACAACAGGCGCTACCTGACCGACAGGTTCAGCCGGCTGGAAGCGGAATTCAAGGAGAAGAGAACGGCGTTCTCCGTCATTATGTGCGACATCGACCTTTTCAAATCGGTCAACGACCGGTATGGGCACGAGTGCGGCGACGAGGCGCTGCTGCATGTCACGGCACTGTTGAGCGGCCTGCTCAGGGAAGGCGACCTTCTGGCCAGATGGGGCGGGGAGGAGTTCCTCTTCCTGCTGCCGGGAACCGACCTGCAGGGCGCCCGGGACACCGCGGAAAATGCGCGGATGGAGCTCAAGGGAAAGAGGTTCCGTTACCAGGAGCAGGAGATTGGGATCACCATGACCTTCGGCGTCGCCCAATGCGGCGGGGAGTGCGATATCCGAAAGGTCATCCAGTCGGCGGACATGGCCATGCTAAAGGGCAAGCGCGAGGGTCGCGACCGCGTCGTGACTGCCTGACGCACGGCAAACACCCAGGCAGCAAGGGCCCTGATCCTTCCTGTGCGCAGTTTTCATTTCCGCCAGACATCGGACCGCTCCATAATGTGTCTTTCCTCCAATACCTGACAATTCTGGTGAGACAACCCAGGAAAAACTGAAGATTCCCGGATCATTCATTGCCAGATGCGCCCCTTGACAAATGCCGTTTGGTTTTCTATGATACGGGCCATCAGGAAAGCAGGCGCGAAGGAGGGATTCCGTTGATCCGCATGGTGATGCGCAGGTCCCCCCGCGTGGAGAGATCCCCGCGCTGCTTGTGCTGCGCCGACTGAAAGTTTTATTACTCATGACGGCCGCCCCGCAGATGCGCAGGGCGGCTGTTTTATAGCAGAGGGGAAGAATGGCGCAAAGATGAGTGAAATACCCTGTCAGATTGAACTGAAGCACGTGAGCAAGACCTTCGGCCTGGGCACCAGGGACAACGTGCACGCCGTGAGGGACGTATCCCTGCGCATTTCCAGAGGGGACATCTTTGGCATCATCGGCTTTTCCGGCGCGGGGAAATCCACCCTGGTGCGCCTGATCAACCTGCTGGAGCGCCCGGACACGGGGCAGGTCCTGCTGGAAGGGCGGGACCTCACGGCCCTGCCCGAGCAGGCGCTGCGAAAGCAGCGCCGGGGCATCGGGATGATCTTCCAGCAGTTCAACCTCATGGCTTCCCGCACCGTGCAGGAGAACGTCGCCTACCCGCTGTTTGGATCCGGGCTGTCAAACAATGAAAAAAAGGAAAAGGTGGACAGCCTCCTGGGACTGGTGGGGCTTCATGAAAAAGCAGCCGCCTACCCGGCGCAGCTGTCCGGCGGCCAGAAGCAGCGCGTCGCCATCGCCCGCGCGCTGGCCTGTTCCCCCGGCGTGCTGCTATGCGATGAGGCGACCAGCGCGCTGGACCCGCAGACCACGGGGGACATCCTCCGCCTGCTGCGGGACGTGAACGCCAAATTGGGCGTCACCATCGTGCTGATCACCCACGAGATGGCCGTCGTGAAGGAGATCTGCAGCCACGTCGCGGTGATGGAGGACGGCCGCGTAGTGGAGGAAGGCAGCCTGTACGACATTTTCTCCCAGCCCAGGGAGGCGATCACCCGCCGCTTCATCGACGTGGCCAGCAACATCCGCAAGACCGAGGACATGCTGAGGGAAAATCCGGAGAACCTGGGCGTGAAGCCGGGGGACGTGGTGGCGCGGGTGGATTTCAAGCAGTCCAGTACCCGCCAGGCCGTCGTGTCCTATCTCTCCCGCACTTTCTCCTTGGACGTCAACATCGTCTTCGGCAACGTGGAGATGGTGGCCGGCCTGCCGCTGGGGACGCTGGTGGTGTCCTTTTCCGGGGCGGAGGAGGACGTCAAGAGAGCGATCGACTGGCTGGCCGGGCATGACATCCGGGTCGAGGTGATCGCCCATGGCTGAGTTCTTTGCGCAGGCCTTCCCCAACGTCTTCCGGACAGCCGCGGAGCTGCAGAAGTGCGTAGGGCAGACGCTGTGGATGGTGTCCCTCAGCGGGCTGATCAGCGCGCTGTTCGGGGTGCTGTTCGGCGTCCTGCTCACGGTGTGCGCCCCGCGCGGCATCCGCCCCGCCAGGCTTGTCTTCCAGACACTGGACAAATTCATCAACCTGTTCCGGGCCATCCCTTTCATCATCATGATGGCGCTGCTGCTGCCGCTCACCCGCCTGCTGGCGGGCACGGGCATCGGCACAAAGGGCGCGGTCTTCCCCCTTATCATCGGCACCGTCCCTTTCTTTTCCCGCCAGATCCACGCGGCGCTGTGCGAGGTGGACCCGGGCGTGGTGGAAGCGGCGCAGGCGATGGGCTCCTCTCCCCTTGAGATCGTCATCCGCGTCTACCTGAAAGAGGGGCTGCCCGGCATGATCCGGGGCGCCGCCATCACCCTGGTCAACCTGGTCGCGCTCTCCGCGATGGCCGGAACGGTCGGCGGCGGCGGGCTGGGCGACTACGCCATCCGCTATGGGTTCCAGCGCTCCCAGACGGACGTCACCATCGTCACCGTGGTCATTCTCCTGCTGCTGGTCACGCTCATCCAGTCCCTTGGGGCCTGGCTGGCACGCAGGTTGAATCATTAACAAAAGGAGGTCTCCCATGAAAAGGAAAACAGTCATTATTCTGGCAGTGCTCGTCGTCCTGGTCCTTGCTCTGCTGGCAGTGTTTGTCCTGCCAGGCCTGCTGCGCGGCCCCACCCGGATCAAGGTGGGCGTCGTGGGCGAAAACAACCAGCAGTGGGAACAGGTCATCATCCCTACCCTGAAAAAGGAGGGCATCGAGATCGAACTGGTGAAGTTCAGCGACTACATCATCCCCAACCAGGCGCTCGCGGATGGGGACGTGGACCTCAATGCCTTCCAGCACTACAACTTCATGAACAAATGGTCCAAGGAGCACAACGTGGAACTGGTCGCCATCGCGGAGACGCTGATCGCCCCGCTGTGCATCTATTCCAGGAAAATCGCTTCCCTGGATGAAGTGAAGGACGGGGACGGCGTAGCCATCATGAACGACGTGGTCAATGAGGCGCGCGCCCTGCGCATGCTGGAATCCGCAGGCCTTATCAAGCTGCGCGAAGGCATCACGGAATACGCCACGGTGGCGGACATCGCGGAGAACCCCCGCGGCCTGCAGTTCTTTGAGATGGAGGCCGCCATGACCGCCAGCTCCCTGAACGACCCGGCCATCGCCTTCGGCTTCCTCAACGGCACCCATGCCAAGGACGCGGGTTTCACCAACGACCAGGCGCTCCTCATGGAGCAGTATGACCCGAACAACCCCGACATGCACGGCATCATCAACGTCATCGCCGCCCGGGCCGACCGCGCGGATGATCCTGTCTTCAAGCGCATCGCCGAAGCCTACCGCAGCGACGAGGTCCGCGCCCTGTTTGACACCGTCTACAAGGGCGTCTACCTGCCCGCGTGGGACTGACGCCCCCGATCAGCAACCCTGGATGATGAAAACCGCCGGGATCGGCGGTTTTCCTTTGCATAATAAGGCGTAAGGATTTGAAGAGGCGCCTCACGGGGCGTAGATGATGTCCTCCCGCAGACGGTAGACGGTCGCCCCATAGCCTTTCCGGCAGAAGGCGTCCACGAACCAGTCAATGTCCTTTTTCGCGTCGAACTGGATATAGCCGTAGCGCACGCCGTCCACTTTCTTGCCCTTCATGTTGGAATCCGTCCAGGTGACGGTGTCCGTATCCGGGTCATAGTCCCCCGTGAACACAAGGCTGTGCGCACCGACGCCGTAATAGTAGTTGGCAGCCATCTGGAAAAAGTCGCCGCGCTTCGCCTGCTGCATGAATTCCCTGGCCAGCTTTCGGTTCTCCTCTTTGCTCTTTTCCCTGTCATAGCGGAACTCGGCCGCCGCGGTGAAAGGGTTGCCCTTCTCCGGCGGGATGTCCTTCCACGCCGCCCCGTAGACGTAGGGCTTGCTGTCCTCCAGGGGCAGGTTGTCAGGGATGACCAGTTTCACGTCGGGGAACTCGGCCATTCGGAAAGCGTCCCGGTTCTCCCGGAACATGTACACGGTAAAGTTCTTGCAGACGTAAATGTCGCCGGAACTGGCAGCCTTCCGCGCCCTCCCGTTTGCCGCGTCAAACTCATCCCGGGCGGTCTGGATCATCCGGGAAATGAAGTCATCCCGCGGGGAGAGGACAGGCTCCGCAGTGCCAAGCCCCGTCAGGGGAAGGGCGATCAGCAGGGCAGACAGCAGGCAGACCAGTCTTTTCAAGGCGCGCACCTCCGGTTCATTCGCCCCTATTCTACCCCAGAAGGATGGAAAAGAAAACGCCCTGGGGTGCAGTGCAGGCTTCTCCGGCCCGGCTCAGACCTTTCGGACAAACAGCCCGTGATGGCTGCAGAAGGCGTAGAGCCTTCCCCCGCGCCCCAGGCTGAACCTCGCCGCCGCGTCCCCCTCCGGGTACAGCTTGACGATGCGCACCGCATCGACGGCGACGTGCGCCAGAAAGGAGATATGGTGAGCCTTGTCCATGGGATGGGAAAGGCTGACGAAATGCTCGTCCTCGACCTTTTCGATCCTGATCTCATGCTCCCCCTCCCCTTCCTCTGCCTCCAGGGCGGGCAGGCTGACGCCGCAGCAGCAAAAAGCGCCCTGGCCGGTGGAAAAGAGGACGTTGCCGCAGACGGGGCAGACATGAAAGACGCTGCGCGTCATGTTGCCCGCTCGGTTGCGGTTGACGATATGCTCCCCCGAGAGCAGTTCGGCGACAGACACGCCCAGCGCGCCGGCCAGCGGTTCCAGCAGGGTGATGTCCGGCAGTCCCCTGCCGGTCTCCCATTTGGACACCGCCCTGTCGGTGACCATCAGGGTCTCCCCGAGTTCCTTCTGCGTGTATCCTTTCTTCTCCCTGAGGGAGCGGATCGTTTCCCCCGTGACGTAGTTTCCCACAGCGCACCTCTTTTCTCCGCCCGCGCGGCATCTGAACGATACACCCGGATCATGCCCAACGCAAACTACGCTCCGTAGAGAGCGCCGGAGGGCGGCCTTTTTTGCGCGGCAGTCCTATGTTACAATGCCGAAAGGAGGCTCTGATGATCGACATCCTGGGCGGACGCGCCGGGCGGCTGTGGGGCCCGGTGGCGGGGAGAATAAACGAAAGCTATCACGCGGGGCACGAATGCGTCCTGCTGGTGCCGGAACAATATACCCTGCAGGCTGAGCGCGATGCGATGACAGCGCTCGGGGTGCCCGGCTTTTTCCGCCTGCAGGTGCTGTCCCCCTCGCGCTTTGCCAATTTCATCCTTGAGCGCGCCGGCCGGGACAAAAGGGTGGTGATCGATGAGCGCGGCCGGCTGATGACCATGGCCCGCGCGCTATGGAGGACAAGGGAAGATCTGCTGTTCTTTGGCGGCGCCAGGGAGATGCCGGGGTTCGCGCACAGGCTGACGGAGGCAGTGGGCGAACTGAAGGGCGCGGGGCTGACGCCGGAAGACCTACTCCCGCCGCATGACGCGGAACAGCTTGATAGCCCCAGGCTTCACGATCTGGCCGTGCTGTACCGTGAATATGAAAGCATGCTGGCTGGGCGGCTGATAGACCGGGAGGACGGCGAGCGGGAGCTGCTCCGCCGTTTTGCCGCATCCGGCCTGTTTTCGGGCGCGGATTTCTTTGTCTACGGCTTTGATCTCCTGTCCGAACCGATCATCCGCCTGCTGACCGCCTGCGCGGCAAAGGCGCGGGGGATGACCGTCGCCCTGGTGATGGACAGCGCGGACGCCCCGGACGGGGAAGCGTTTGAACCGGTTCGGCAAAGCGCCCATCGGCTTCATGACAAGCTGGCGGAACTGGGGTTCCCCGCCTCGCTCGACTTCCTGCCGCGGGATGATATGGATATGCCGCCGTCGCTCTCCCACCTGGAGCGCGGCTTGCTGCGCCTGCGTCCGGAAACATTTCCCGATTACCCGGAAGGCCTGCGCCTGTTCGCGGCGAAGACGCCTCATGACGAGGTCCGCCGCGCCGCTGCGATGATCAAAACCGAGCTGCTCGCGGGCACGCCGCCTGAGGACGTCGCGGTCCTCCTGGCGGATGAGGGGTATGCCCCGTTGATTCCCGGAGTGTTTTCAGATTACCGCATACCCCACTACCTTGCGGTGAAAGAGCCCATCCTTGGCCACGCGCTGGTACGCTGCCTGATGGACGCGCTCAACTGCATCAAGTCCGCGGCCTGGCATCAGGAGGACGCCGTCAGTTACCTCAAGTCCCCCTTCTCGCCCCTGACGGAGGAAGAGGGCTTCCGGCTGGAGAACTGGGCGCTGCGCTGGGGCCTGCACGGCAAACGGTGGACGCAGCCCGGCACGAGGGGTGAGGAGCCGGAAAGAAGCGAAATGGAAGCGCTG
>CAZVSG010000046.1:13026-16256 GCA_964629345.1 uncultured Christensenella sp.
AGCCAGGACGGCCTCGGACTCCATCCGCGCGGTCATCTCCTTCCTCGAAGACCTGGACGCCCACCGGCGTGTCATCCAGCTTGAGAAGACCCTGTCGGAACAAGGCCTGCAAGCGGAATCCGTCCGCACCCGCCAGGTATGGGAGAAGCTGTGCGGCTTTTTTGAGCAGATGGACGAGTTGCTGGGCGATGAGCGCATCCCCCTGGGCCGTTTCCCCGAATGGCTGCGGGAAGGCTTGAGCATGACGGAGCTATCCGCCCTGCCTCCTCAGGAGCGCTGCGTGCAGGCTGGCCCCCTGGGCGCGCTGATGACGCGCGAGGCAAAGGTCATCTTCCTGCTGGGGCTCAACAGCGCTTCGCTGAACCTGAAGGATGAATCCCTCATCAGCGACGGGGAACGGGGCATGCTGGAAACGAGGTTCAAAACGCGCATGAACCTGCCGCTTGCCGTGCGGGAGGGGATGAAAACCCTGGACCTGTGGAAGGCTGAGCTACTCCCTCTCCAGCGAGCAGGGCGAGGCGCTGGGACCGCTTGCCCAGCTCACCCGCATCCAGCGCATGTTTCCCAAACTGATCGAAGAGGGCGGCGCGGTGGAGGGTCTGCGGGACCCCTCCCCCCTGGCACCCGCGGCCGCACTGGACGAGGCCGCGATGCTGCTGGCCGCAGGGGAGCTGGAAGGCCCCTGGCAGGAGGCCTGGGCCTGGCTGAACCAAGCCCCGGAATGGCGGCTTCCGGTGCGCGCGGTGCTCAGCGCGCTTCATGGAGATGACCCGGACAAACGCCTGGACAGGGGCACCAGCGCTGAACTCTTCAGCGCCAGGATGGTATCAGTATCCAGGCTGGAGACCTACGCCGGATGCCCTTTCCGCCATTTTGTCCAGTACGGCCTGCGCCCGCTGGAGCGGCCGGAATGGGTCATCAAGCCTGTTGATTTCGGCAATTTCTGCCACACCGCGATGGAAGGCTTTGCCAGGCGGCTGAAAGAGGAACCCAAATGGCCTGACGTGCCCCGGGAAACCAGCGACCGCCTGATGGACGCGGTGCTGGATGAACTGACCACCACCTGGGATGCCGAGCCCTGGGCGGATACCGCACGGGCCAGGAAGGAAGCCGGCCGTTACCTGGACATCCTCCGGCGCGCCGCCTGGTCGATCACCGAAACCGGCAGTGTTTCCGCTTTCAGGCCGGCCCTCGTTGAGTTCCGGTTTGGTTTTGAAGCGGGAGCACCCGGCCTTTCCCTGCAGATGGACGATGGAGAAACCCTGACGCTGCGCGGCACCATCGACCGGATCGACACAGCCGCGGGGAGTGAAGGCAGCTACCTTCGCGTGATCGACTACAAGACCGGGAACGCAGTCCTCAGCGCGTCGGATTTCGCTTCCGGCGCGCAGCTGCAGCTGCTGCTGTACCTGAAGGCCGCGCAGAATCTCTTCGCGGGGCATCTGGCCGCAGGCGCATTTTACCAGCCGCTGGCTGACCCGATCGTGCGCGCTCAGAACGAACTGGAAGCCCGAAAAAAAGCCAGGGAACGTCTCCGGCTCAACGGATTGCTGCTGACGGACCCCGGCGTGATCCGCATGATGGATTCCGGCGATCCTCCTGTAAGCCTGCCGGGCTACCTGCTTAAAAGCGGCGAGCCAAAAGACAATGACCGGCTGGTGAGCCGGGAGGAAATGAACAGGCTGATGGAGATGGCGGAAGCGAAGGCAAAAAGCCTCGCTGAGGGGATCTATTCCGGCGCCATTCCGCGCTCGCCCCTTGTGCGTGCCTCCGGCCGTGCTGAATGCGCCTTCTGCGAGTACAGGGGCGTTTGCCGCCAGGACCGCCTGAGCCGGGAAAAGCTGGTCAGGCGCTTCCCCAAAACGAGCTTTTCAGATCTGGCCGGACAGGGTGGAGAGCCTGGAGCGGAGTGAACGGCATGGTGGAAATCAGCCGTCGGGTGTGGTATACTTTATACAGATCATATAAAAGGGGGGATGTCCCGTGATACAAGTCATCCACGGCAAAAAGGGCTCCGGTAAAACAAAACGGATCATCGATATGGCCAATGACGCGATCAAGAACCAGAAGGGCGACGTCGTCTTTGTGGACGACGACAACCGTTACATGTTCGACCTGAGACATGAGATCCGCTTCGTCAACGCGGGCGAGTATGCCATCTCCGGTCCGGAGATGTTCTACGGCTTCCTGTGCGGGATGCTGGCCCAAAACTTTGACGTCGCGGCCGTGTTCATCGACGCCTTCCTCAAACTCGTCAATGTCAAGCCCGATGAAACCGAATGGTTTTTCAGGAACCTGGAAAGCCTGGGTGAAAAACGCAACATCACCTTCGTCCTGTCCGTCAGCTGCGATGACGCCGACGCGCCGGACTATATCCGGAAATATTTCATCTGACCGGGGGAAAAGCAGCGAATGAAATGGATCTGCAAAGTCTGCGGCTTTATCTATGAAGGGGAGGAACCCCCGGAGATCTGTCCGGTCTGCAAAGCCGGGAAAGAATTCTTTGAACCTCTTTCCTCCAGCCGTTCCTGGGCCGACACGCACACACCCGGCCTCGCCCGCGGAACGGATGCCAGAGTGGTCAAGGCCTTGAAGGAACGTTTTCTCAATGACTGCAGGGAAGTCGGGCTCTACCTCGCCATGGGCCGCGCGGCCGACCGGGAAGGCTATCCTGAAGCGACTGGCGCCTTTGTCCGCATCGCGATGGAGGAAGCGGAACACGCCGGCCGGCTGGCTGAGCTGCTGGGCGAGAATTTCTCCCCCGACACCCGCAGCAACCTCAGCCTCCGGGTGGAAGCAGAGGCCAAGGAAAGCCAGGACAAGAAAGCGCTGGCTGAACTGGCGCGCGAACTGGGTTATGACGCGATGCACGACGCGCTGCATGAAATGGCCAAGGATGAGGCAAGGCACGGCATGGCGCTGGACGGGCTGCTGAAGCGCCTGTTTCCGGAAGATAAAACGAAGTAGTAAGCAGGAATAATTAAAGAAGGCCGGAAGGTCTTCTTTTATGTTATGTTATGCTGCTGATGGTTGATTATGCCCTGACCGAAGGTTTCCCGTCCGTGCCGCCAGCCGCGCCGGAAACGAACCCGAACCGTTTCCTTCGCTCATAGGGCAGAAATTGCTTGAGCCGGACCACGATGGTGCCTGTGATCCCGCCCATGGCCGCGCCGATGATGACCAGCAGCGCGATATAGGTATACAGCACAGGATAACGGTGAACAAGGATC
>CAZVSG010000047.1:0-15860 GCA_964629345.1 uncultured Christensenella sp.
CGAGGATATGTTGACGATGCAGGCGCCCGGGAGTCCGGCCATCTCCCCGGCGAAGACCTGCGTGGTGAGCAGGGTGCCGAAGAAATTCAGGTCAAATACCCGCTTCAGCGCATCAGGCTCAAGGTGAAAGAAGTCTTTCACGTCCCCGCCCGTTTGGTAAACCTCATGATCCGTCGTCGCGGACGGATTGTTGCCGCCGGCGCCGTTGATCAGGATCGCCGGCACGCCGAACCGCGCAAGGATCTCCTCCCGGGCGCGTTTCAGATCTTCGGTGCTTGTCACGTCCGCCTGAAAGAACGCGGCCAGGCCGCCTGTTTCCTCGATCAGCGCCGCCGCGTTTTCGCTGTGCCGGCCGATCACCGCCACGTGCGCTCCGCACTGGGTCAGCGCTTTGGTGAACAGGCTGCCCAACACGCCGCTTCCGCCTGTGATGACGGCAGCCTTGCCGGACAGATCCACGTTGTACGGCAGCTTCATCGCCTGCCTCCTGTCATTGTGCTGTAATGATTTCATTTTACATGAAGCGCCGGTTTTACTCAATCATTTGTGGGAGGGGAAACGTCCAGCAGCCGCCAGGCCAGCGCGCCGGAGGCGGCAGAAACTGCCGCCATGACAAAGAAGGCTGTCCTCAGCCCGGTCTGGTCGACCAGCACGCCCATCATCATCGGCCCCAGGGTCATGCCGATGCCGTAGACGGCCTGAAAAAAGCCCATCGCGACCGCCCTTCGTTCTTTCCTGATGTCCCTGACGCTTTGTCCCAGCAGCAGCGCGAAGGTCATCGTGCTGCTCAAACCGGCAAGAATCTGCAAAAGATACAGCTGGGTCATGTTCGCCGCCAGGGGGGCCAGCAGGCTGTACAGCGCGCCTGACAGGAACCCGCAGGCGACGAGGGCCTTTGCGGAAAAGCGTTTGATCAGATAGGAACTCAACAGGAAATTCAGCAGTATGGTAGGCACCAGAAGGGCTATGCTCAGCCAGCTCAGCTGCGCGCTGTCCGCATTCAGGGCATTGGCGATGTTGACCGTAAAGCCATAGTAGGTGCTGAATGCGATCACCTGGGCCAGTACGCCGATGATGGAACAGCTGCGAAGGTAGCTGTCCTTTGAAACCCTTGCCATTTCACGCAGCGAGATGCCCTGCCTGCCTGTCGGCGTCTCCCTGAGCCCAAGGCTTGACAGGAAGGCGATGGCGCCCGCGGTGAGGCTAAGGGCGAAAGCGGACTTGACCCCCAATGCCGGCACCAGAAGGAGGATGATCAGGAAACCGGCCAGGCGTCCGAGCATGTTCGCGATGTTCAACTGTGAGATCCGCCTTGGGCCTTCCTCCGTCCTGAAATAGCCGCTGAACAGGATCGTAAAGGATACCCAGGACGCCGAAGCGATCCCCGCCAGGCCGCGGAAAAACAGGAAACCGACAGGGTGATAGAACAGAAACATTCCGGCACTGGCCAAGGCGGTGAGCAGGCAGCCAAGAACGATGAAGGGTTTTTGCCGTCCGATCCTGTCTGCCGCCATGCCCAGCGGGATGCGGAGCAAGGTCTGCGTCAGCCCGTAAGCGCCTGAAACCAGGCCCATGAAGGCAGCGCTCATTCCCATCCTTGAGAGCTCCGGATTGATAAAGTTCGTGTAGCTGTACTGGGCGCTCCAAAACAGCGAGGTGACCGCAAACAGCAGCCCTGCGGACAGCTGCGGCCTTGCTTTCTGCTCCATCCCTTGTCCCTCCTCCCGGCTGAGTGATATCTTATCAGAGAAACAGAGGTTGCTCAATCAACGATCACGCAAACGCATCGGATACGGAACGCCCCTAATGGGCGGAGAGAGCGGGCGGCTTTTCCCAAGGGGGTACAATTATGGTATACTTATCCGAGCGAATGGGGGAGTGGAATGGAGCTTCAGGACATCCGCCAGCCAGCGGATCTGAGAGGTCTGAACGAGAAGGAACTTGAACAGCTGGCCGGGCAGCTGCGCGAGCGGATCATTCAGGTCGTTTCCGATAACGGCGGGCATCTGGCCAGCAATCTGGGCGTGGTCGAACTGACCATCGCGCTCCACCTGGCCTTTGACAGCCCCGCGGACAAGATCGTTTTTGATGTCGGGCATCAGTGCTACGCCCATAAGATCCTGACCGGCCGTGATGGGAAAATGGACGGACTGCGCCAGTTTGGGGGCATTTCCGGCTTTCCCAGGCAAGACGAAAGCGAACACGACGCCTATGGAACCGGGCATGCTTCCACCGCGATCTCCGCGGCCCTGGGGCTGGCCCGCGCGCGCGACCTGATAGGGGAGCGCGGGCACGTGGTGGCCGTCGTGGGCGACGGCGCGCTGACCGGCGGGCTGTGCTATGAAGCGCTCAACGACGCGGGCAACCGAAAGACGAGGCTGATCGTCATCCTCAATGACAATCAGATGAGCATCGCGCCCAACGTCGGCGCGCTGAGCGAATACCTGACCTATATGCGCACCAGCAAGGCCTGGATCGGGATCAAAAACAGGCTGACCGCCGCATTGCCGAAGATCCCGCTGATCGGCGGTTTCCTGTTCCGCTTCACCCGGCGCGTGAAGGATTCTGTCCGCAACATCCTGATCAAGGACGGCTTTTTCGACGCGCTGGGTTTCCGCTATTTGGGGCCGATCGACGGGCACAGCATTTTATACCTCAATAAAGTGCTGCAGCGCGCCAAGCGGCTGAAGGAACCCGTGCTCATCCATGTGGTGACGCAAAAGGGCAAAGGCTATGAATTCGCGGAGCGGGAACCCTCGTTGGCCCATGGCGTCAATCCCTTCTATCCGGAAAATGGACTGCCCAAGATCCACATCCCCGCCCGTTCTTTCGGGCAGGCCGCCGGGGAACTGCTCACCCGGATAGGCCGTGAGGACCGGCGCATCGTCGCTATCACAGCTGCCATGACCGAGGCGACCGGTCTCATGCCTTTCCAGAAAGCGTTTCCGGACAGGCTTTTTGACGTGGGCATCGCGGAGGGGCATGCCGTCACACTGGCGGCCGGAATGGCCAGCGGCGGGATGAAGCCGTTTGTCGCGCTGTATGACACCTTTCTGCAGCGGGCCTATGACCAGGTGGTAGTGGATATCTGCCAGCAGAACCTGCCGGCGGTGTTTCTGATCGACCGCGCGGCGATGGGCGGCGCGGACGGCCCGACGCACCACGGGGTGTTCGGCACCGCGTTTCTGCGGCATGTGCCGAACCTGACCCTTTTATGCCCGCGCAGCGTTGAGGAACTGGAGAAGATGATCGTTTTTGCCCATCGCCATCCGGGGCCTGTGTTTATCCGCTACCCGCGTCTGGAGAGCGAAGGCATGGATAGACTTCCCTGCCGTTCCTTCACGCCGGGCAAATGGGAGGGATTGCTGCCCGGAGAGGGGCTGTGCCTGGTCGCGATGGGGCCGATGGTGGCGGAAGCTCTGGCGGTGCGGCAGATGCTGAGCGGAAAAGGCATCAAGGCCCAGGTGGTCAACGCTTCCAGCGTCAAGCCCCTGGACGTTGCTTTTCTGCAGGAACTCACCACCCGGAGAAAGCCCTATTACATCCTGGAGGAACAGGTGCTTGCCGGCGGTCTGGGCAGCGCGGTCAGCGAGTACTGCGTGCAGAACGGGCTGCGCCTGCCGGAGTACATTTTCTCGCTTCCCGACGCCTTTATCACCCAGGGCAGCCATCAGGAGCTGCTGCGCCACTGCGGCCTTGACGCGGACAGCATTTTCCGCCGGATCCTCTCCATGCGGGCGGAGATCGCGTGAAACTCCGGGCGGATATGGCGCTGCTGGCCCGCGGGCTGGCAGAAAGCCGGGAAAAGGCGCAGGCGCTGATCATCGCGGGGCTTGTCTATATCGGGGAGACGAGGGTCGACAAAGCCTCGGTTCCCGTCGGGGATGACGACGCGCTCCTGGTCCGGGGAGGGGATGGTGCCTGGGCCTCCCGCGGCGCCTTCAAGCTGGAGAAAGCCCTGGACGTTTTCGGCCTGGACGTGACCGGCCTTGCCGTGATGGACATCGGAGCCGCCGCGGGCGGGTTCACCGACGTGCTGCTGCGCCGCGGCGCCGGTCACGTGTACGCGATCGACGTGGGGTATGGGCAGATGAACTGGAAGCTTCGCAGCGACAGCCGCGTGACCGTGATGGAGCGCACCAACGCCCGCGTCCTTGACCCGATGATGTTTCCGCTCAGGCCGAGCCTGACGGTGATGGACGTGTCCTTCATCTCCATCCGGCTGATCCTGCCCCCCGCAGCCAATGTGATGGGTCGTGAGGGCAGATTTGTCACCCTGATCAAGCCTCAGTTTGAAGCGGGCAGGGGGCAGGTCGGCAAGCACGGCGTGGTCCGTGAGGCCGAAACGCACGGGCAGGTCATTCGCGGCCTGCGCGATTTCGCGTCCGGCATGGGCTGGCGGATGGACAAACTGAGCTTCTCGCCCATCAAGGGGCCCAAGGGCAACATCGAGTTCCTCGCCCATCTGCTGTTTGGCGGGGGACCTTCCGTCCTCGATGAGCAGATCCATGAAACGGTGAAAGAAGCGCACCTGGCGCTTTGATGACAGATCTTCCCGCCGCATGAATGATACGCGCCCGCTGAGGCGCATGTTTTTTCAGTCCGCCCTGTATACGGAGATGGTGAGCGCTCCATCCTGTACCGTGCCGTCGATGCGGACCGGATAGGGATAGGCGTTGCGGATGATGAAGTTCTGCGTATCGCTGCCCACCGCCGCGTCCGCGCCGTGCGGGAGATAGCTGGCCGCCGCCGGTCCGTGCGCCCGTCGGCGGAGGATCTGGATCCCGGGGAGCTGCAGGATCACATTGTACAGGGTGCTGGACACCTGGCAGGTCCCCCCGCCATAGCTTTGCACGACCTCACCCTTCACCAGCGCGTTGGCCGGCAGGTAGCCGATGCGGCGGGAGTAGGGGCCGATGTGGTCGTTGAAGTTCAGTTTGTCCCCGCTGTTTAGGGTATACAGGCTGAAACGCCCGCAGGCCACTTTTAGGTTCTCGATTCGGTTGAGGTTGCTTTGATCCGTGGTGATCCTGTAAAAAGATGTATAGGCCGCGATCGGGGATTCATCCCCCTGCGCTTCTGCCCTGTTGACCGGCAGGATCTCACTGAGATGACGGGTATCGATATAGCCGTACTGCCGGTGATAGATGATCCTGCCCCAGCCGTCCGTGATGTCGATGAGCGCCAGCCTCGCGCCTCTGTGAAGGGTGATCAGCGCTTCGGCGTTCTCCTCCGGCGCTGACAGGATCGGCGCGTCCTCCAGGATCCAGGCCAGCCACCCGCACTCCACCGCGGCATAGGGCGGCGTGACGGCGGGATCCTTTGGCCTGACGGTGACGTCGTTGAGGTAACTGCGTCTGACATAGCCGGTCAGCGTGTCCCTGTACCGGATCAGAAGCCATTCAGGCTCTACCCCGATGATGTCAAGGGTAGCGCCCTGCGGGAGATACCCCAGGCGCTTCGCGGATGTGTCCGGTTTATCCAGCACCGTGCCACTCACGCGCATCTGCCCGGTGTACAGGGCGGTCTGCCCTGCCGGCTCCGCCTGGGATACCGGACGGGCGAGCAGACACAGCAGGAGCAGCGCCAAGACGCGTCTTGTCATGAAGCCTTGTAGAACGCGACGAACAGCGAGCCGTCCTGGACGTGCGTTTTGATGCTCACCGCGAAGGGATAGTCGTTGCGGAACACAAAGTTGAGCCCGCCGGAGGAAGCGTCGACCCCGTGCGGCAGGTATTTGGCGCCGTTGGCGCCGTGCGGCGCGCGGCGGAGGACCGTCAGCCCGTTCAGCTGGAGCACGGCATTGTACAGGGTGCTGGACACCTGGCAGGAGCCGCCGCCGTACACGTCAAACACCAGCTCGCCGTCCACCAGCCCGCCGGCGGGTTTGTAGCCGTTTCTCGCGGTGAATGGGCCCACCTCATTGTTGAAATCAAGCGTCTGTCCGGGCTCAATGGTCCTGGACATGCGCTCCCCGCCCACGATCAGGTTGTTGATGCGGTTGATGTTGTTCTCGTTGTCTGAGATATCGTAGAAGGAGTTGTAGACGGCGATGGGGATCTCGTCCGTCCCGGCTTCCTCGCTCTGCGCGACCATCATCAATTCCGGCAGCAGACGGGTGTCCACGTAGCCGTACTGACGCTTGAAGATCGTCCGGGCCCAGCCATCTGTCACGTCCAGAAAGCCGATCATTGCCCCGCGGGTCAGGGTGATCAGCGTTTCACTGTCCGCGTCGGGCGACGCCTTGACCGGGGCGTCCGCGCCGACAGCGGCGAAATATCGGTTGAACGCCGTACCGAAGCGGGGGGTGCTCTCAAAGTCGACCGCGACCGGATCCATGATGCGGTGCCGGAGCACCCAGCCGACCTTATTGCCCAGCAGGATGCCTACGTAGTTGGGCTGTACGTCCACGATCTGGATCGACAGCCCGGGCTTGTAGCTGGCCAGGACCGCGCTGTCCTTGTCCGGCTTCGCGTAGACCAGGGTGGTGCTGTTTGGAAAATAGGTGCTGATCATGGCCGTGTAGAGGACCTTGCTTTCAGCCGCGTACGCCGGAAGAAGCAGAATGGATATCAGCATGGCCGCCAATAGGGCCGGCAAGACCTTACTCCTGGTCTTTTCTGCGCAGTTTTTCATATTCCCCGTCCTCATTTTGAATAAACACCTGATCAAGCACCGCTTCCATACCCTCGCGGAACTGCCTGAGGTAAGCCTTTCGGAGCGCTTGCTGCTCCGCCTGCTCTTCCCCGGTCAGGCCGATTTCTTTTTTCTTCCGGGCAAGATGATTGATCCGGTCAATCAGTTCCTTGTCCAATCCCGGCCTCCTGACGATCCAGCAGGAGCCCCAGCGTGAGCGGGACCGCCAGCACGGCCAGGAAGGCCGCGTAGCTGATCAGTTTGCCCAGCGTGGAGCGGTCCAGCATGAACTCGACCCCGATCAGGCCGCCCAGGACAAGGGGCAGCAGGCAGAGGGTCAGGACAGGGAGGAACTTCTTCTCCCTGCGGTGCTTCAGCAGGCGGACTGACAGGAACACCAGCACGCCTGTCAGCAGCATAGCGGAGGCGACCTGCTGCACTTTGATAAAACCGTAACTGAGGTGCCCGTCGTTGCGCAGGCTCTCAAACAGCGTCTGGGTCACGCCAAAGAGCAGACAGGCCAGTGTGAATGCCCGGCCGTCCCTGCCGGCGGCCTTCAGCCTGCGGAGCAGAATGAGAAGGATGACCAGCGCGGCGATCGCTTCCAGCAGCCAGGTGCGCAGGTAAGCGTCATAATCGCCCCTGGCCGCCAGGAAACTGCCTGCCAGCCAGCCGGTCGTCAGCGGACGGCTGATGCCCAGCGTGGTGAAGGCCTCTCCCAGCCGCACGGGGATGAGGAAGGCCGCCAGCGCAGGCGCGGACAGATCCAGCAGCCTGACTGGTTTTACCCGTGTGAACCTGGCTGCCGCCAGCACCGCGATGACCGCCCCAAGGAGCGCGCCGTACATCGACAGGCCGCCTGTGCTCAGGTCCAGTATGTTCTTCAGGCTGATGAAGGGCCGGAAGCCGGGGTCGATGAAACAATAGAACAGGCGGGCGAAGAAAAGGCCCAGCGGCAGGGACAGCGCTGATGCCCAGGCCGCCGCCCGGCGTTCACGCGGATCCTTCCGGCTTAGAAAGAGAAGGATGGCAACACCCAGCCAGCAGCCCAGCATGAGGGCCAGGCCATAGGCGTACAGCCGGATACCTCCGACGGAAAAGGAAAGCGCGTCCTCAAACATCCTTCACCTCAGCGCGGGACGGCGCTGGCAAAGAAGATCATGTCGCTCTGCGCCCGCTCGTTTGCTTTGGTCCTGTGGCTCTGGTAGTAGCCCCCGTTGAACACCATCGTGGCGGAGTTGCCGCCGTCCAGGTTGAAAGCCTGCATGCAACCCAGGTCGAACATGAAGGCCGCCAGTTCCTCATGGGTCACGCCGCGGGATTCCTCGCTGCGCCCTTCCGCCAGCACCAGCACGTATTCCAGCGGCATCGTCTGCCCGATGGCCATCCTTGGTTCGTCGCCCTTGGGGTTGTAGCCGTAATCCGGGTCCAGCGTCAGCAGTTCGCCATCTTTGACCAGCGCAGGCCCGAAGGTGAAGGCGTTGACGATCTGGTGGCCTTCCGCCTCAAAGGCTTTGATCTGGTCGAGATCCCACTTGACAAAGAGGTGGAAGTCCGCGTTCTGGTCGATGATCAGAAGATCCTTCATGCGGTTTCTTCTTGCCCGGATCTTTTTGCCCATGCGGTACTCGAAGGTCGTCTTGTCCGGATCCTTGGCCATATAGTCGGCGTTGATGGCGATCACCGCGTTGTTCTTGTCCGCCATGGAGGAGATCATTGCGTCAGGGGCCGCGACTGCGGTTCGCAGCTGGCTGGGATGGGCGATAACGACCCTGGCGATCCTGTACACCACACCGTCCTGATTCACCGTTTCCAGCGTCAGGCTGATGCTTTCATCCTCATACCCGGCCTCGCTGAAACCTTCCGGATCCAGGGGAAAGCCGGGCGCGAAACCTTCCGGCAGCGGGGCGATCGGGCTTTCTTCCGCACGGGCGTGCGGGATGAGCAGATCCAGCAGCCCGCCCTCAACCTCATCCTCGAGGGCCCAGACCTCCTCCTGAAGCCTTGTCCTCTGGCTATAAAGCAGCGCGCCGGAGGGCACCAGCAGGGGGAGCGCAAGGCTCATCAGGAGCGCGAGGAGGAGAATCAGGGCAGACTTTTTGTTCATGCGTCGTTCTTCCTTTCGTCAGGGGAATAGAATACCCAGGCTTTCTGGATGCGGTAGTTGATAAAAAACAGGCCGGTGTCCACAATGACCTTCGCCAGGGTCTTGTCCATCCCCAGCAGCTGGTTGAGGCCGGATACCAGTGTGGCCGACGTGAGGAGCACCAGGATCACCAGGGCGGCGTAACGGGCCATTGCCCCCCTGCAGCGCTGGATACGGAACACGAACTGCCGGTTGATCCTGTAATTGAGCAGAGAGGAGCATACCCGCGCGAACGCCGTTGCGCTCAGGACCAGCGCGTAATCCCTGACGGTCAGAAAAACCGGGAACAGGGCGGGCAGAAGCCACTT
Organism: uncultured Christensenella sp.; assembly: GCA_964629345.1. Lineage (GTDB taxonomy): Bacteria > Bacillota > Clostridia > Christensenellales > Aristaeellaceae > UBA6115. Next base: position 9,091 of record CAZVSG010000047.1, read on the forward strand.
GTCAAGGACGGTGAACAGCGCGACATCCATGACCGTCGAGAGGGCGCTGGCGGAAGCGAATTTGAAGAAATTGCTGAACAGCAGCCTGTAGATCCGGGCGGAGTCGCTGAAAGGCCGGAAATGCGTCCCCTTGTTTTCCATAAGGTAGATCGTACTGATGGGGATCAATAGAAAATCCAGATGCCATCCGGCGCAGTGGATGAGCATGTTCATCTCATACTCGAATCTCTCGCCCGGGATCTCAAGCATCCGGGGCAGCAGATCGCGGTGGATCCCGCGCAGCCCTGTCTGGGTGTCGGGCAGCCAATGCCCGTACAGCAGTGCAAAAAATACGCTGGTCAGCCGATTGCCGGCCTTGCTCTTGCCGGGGACGTTGCTTTGGCTGAAATCCCTCGTCCCCAGGACCAGCTTTTTGGGCTGGGACAGCATGGACCCGGATACCTTCAGGCAGTCCTCCGCCGTGTGCTGTCCGTCTGAATCCGCCGTGACGACACCCGGCGCGTCCGGATAGGCTTCCATGATATGACGGATGCCGTACTTCAGGGCATGCCCTTTCCCGCCGTTTTCCGGGTAGCTGAGCACCTCGCACCCGGGGAAATCTGCCAGCCGTTGAAAAATATGCTGATAGGCAGGTCCCGAACCGTCATCAACGATCACGATGCGTTCAAAACCGCTGGCGGTCAGATCGCGCACGTACTGCTCCAGCTTTTCGTCCGGATGCAGGGAAGGGATCAATACAACGGCGTCTTCAGGTCGATTCAATGCGTCTGCTCCGTCTGCGCTTGCCTGCGCGGTTGATCATGGTTTCCGTTTTGGGTCAAGGGAAGCCCGTTCCCGCTGTGTATTATAACCTCTGCAGGGGCGGAATGCAAAGCTGCCTCAACCTGACATCGGCTTGCGCGGCGCCGCTCAGGCTGCTGTGCCGCCCGCTGTCCCGGCCGCTGGTTTCGGATCATCCCTTCCTGAACCGGTTTACGCTTCCCTTTCGTTTTCAGCGGGCGGACATGTTCTGAGTCAAGCAGGACAGTTTCATACAATGTGTTTTAAATCCGACAAACAGTCGTTTAATGGGATGCACCCGTCCTGACAGGCCTGTATAATTCCACCAGCGCCCCGTGACAGCCCGGCGCCGGAGGAAGTATGAAACAGTTCAGCGAGGGTGCCGTCAGGCACCGGAAACTCATCATGATAGTGACCTTGCTATTATGCGCTGCCAGCCTGTTTGCCATGCAGCGGGTCGAGGTCAGCTATGACATGAGCGAATATCTGCCGCCCGACGCGCCGACCCGAAAAGCGCTCGAGCTCCTGACCTCTCCGATGCCCAATCTGCAGCTGTACCTGCCCGGTGTCAGCCCGGAGGATTCCCTGCGCGAAAAGGAAGTCCTGGAAGGGATCCGGGGCGTTCTGGATGTCATCTGGCTGGATGATTCGATCGATCTGCGCGGCATCCCTTTTAAGGTCATCGACCCTGAAACCGCAGCCCCCTATTACAGCGACGGGCCCCTGTTTCAGCTGACGCTGGATGAAAAAACGCTCAGCGGCACCGTAAAGCAGATCCGGGAGCACTACCCCGACGCCCTGATGAAGGGGACCGCGGCGGACAGCGCGGAGCAGATCAACGGGACCATGCCGCAGGTGGCCTCCATTATGCTCTACGTCCTGCCGCTGTGTCTGCTGATCCTCATCCTGGCGACCCGGCACTGGGTGGAGCCGCTCCTGTTTCTCATTACCATCGGCGCCGCCATCCTGCTCAATGAGGGAAGCAACATCATCCTCGGAAGGATCTCATACATCACCCGCGCCTGCGCCGCCCTGCTTCAGCTGGCGGTCTCGATCGATTATGCCGTTTTTCTGCTGCACAGGTTCAATGAGCTGAGGGACGAAGGGATGCCGCCCGCGGAGGCGATGAAGCTGGCGATGCGGAAAGCAGCCTCTGCCATCGCTGCCAGCGCGCTCACGACAGTGTTTGGTTTTCTGGCATTGATCCTCATGGATTTCTCGCTCGGGAAAGATATGGGCCTCGTGCTCGCGAAAGGTGTGCTGCTAAGCTTCCTGAGCGTCATGGTCCTCCTGCCGGCTGTGGCCGTCGCCGGCGTGAAATGGATCGACAGGACGCTGCACCGCAGTTTCATGCCTTCATTCAGGCGCTCAAGCCGCCTGGTCCTTCGGTTTGCCGCGCCCCTGGCGGTGATCGCCATCCTTGTACTGCCCCTGGCTTTCATTGCCCAGCGGCAAAACGTCTTCCTTTACGGAAGCGGCGGGATGCACAGCCCGGATTCTCCTGTACGGCTTGAACAGAACAGGATAGAGGCCCGTTTTGGCAGCGGGCGCATGATGCTCATCCTGGTGCCCTCCGGAGACAGGGCAAGGGAGGCGGCGTTGGGCAAAGCGCTCAAGCAAGTGCCCGAAGTGCGCAGCGTCATGTCCTATGCGGACACCGTATCCCCTTATCTTCCGCCTGAGGTCCTGGACGAAACGGCAGCCGGCGCGTTCTATCAGGACGGCTACGCCCGGTTCATCCTCAATGTGAATACTCCCGATGAGGGCAAAGAGGCGTTCCGGATCGCAGACAGGCTGAAAGAAACGGCGGAAGCCCTTTATCCGGGCAAAATGCACTTGCTGGGCGAGAGCGCGGTCAATCAGGACCTGATGAAAACCATCACCGGCGACAGCCTCAAGGTGCTTTTGGCGGGGCTTTTCTCGATCGGCCTGGTGCTTCTGTTTACCTTCCGGAGCTTTTCCATACCCCTGATCCTGCTGCTGGTCATTCAGGGATCCATCTGGCTGAACATGGGGCTGCCCTATTTCCAGGGAAGCCATCTGAACTACATCGGCTACCTGATCGTTTCCTCCGTGCAGCTGGGCGCGACGGTGGATTATGGCATCCTGCTGTCCCAGCGTTACCTGGAAGGAAGGCGGAGCATGCCGCCCAGGGAAGCGGCATCCTGGGCGCTCTCGGTGTCCGCCGGGTCCATCCTGCCCCCGGCGATGATCCTGACCCTGGCAGGAAGCATCCTGGGCATGATGGTGAACAAAAACGGCATCATCAGCGAAATGGGGATCATCATCGGACGCGGCGCCGCGATCTCCTGCGGCATGGTGCTGCTGGTTCTGCCGCAGATCCTTGTGTGGTGCGACGGGCTCATCAGAAGAACCACGATGACAAGCGGGAAGGAATAATATGAAAACAAAGCTGCTGACAGGCCTGATCTGCCTGCTGATGGTTTCAGTCACCATCACCGGGGCGCTGGCCGAGGTGATCAAGGACGAGGTCGTGTATGCGCGTTTGTCTCAGACTGGTGAAGCGGGAGCGGTCTTCATTGTCAATTCCTTTGAGGCGCAGGCAGGACAAGAGGCCGCCGACTGGGGGGAGTACGCGGAAGTCCTTCCGCTGGATGACGCGGAAGGGTTTGTCTATCAGGACGGACAGGCGCGGTTTGTCATGCGGGAAGGCCGCTTCCATTACCAGGGCAGCCTGAAGACAAACCGCCTGCCCTGGGAGATCCGCCTTGAGTATCTGCTTGACGGCCAGCCTGTCAGCCCGGACTCGTTATCCGGAGCCCAGGGCCGCCTTGAGATCCGCCTGGGCGTTCAGCCTTTGGAAGACATGCGCGCCTATACGGACAGCCTCACGCTGCAGCTGACGCTGACGCTTGACGGGGACAAATGCGTGAACATCCAGTCAGAACGGGGCACCCGGGCCATCAGCGGCGGTGACTTAACGATCAGCTACGTGATCCTGCCCGGACAGGGGGCTGAATACCTCATCTCAGCGGATGTAAGTGATTTTTCCATGCCCGGTTTCCAGGCAGCCGGCATCCGCATGACAATGGACGAGCAAATGTACGCGGACGCCGCGCGGCGCGCCCTGGCGGGCACACCCCTGGAGTCGACCGTCGGCGGCATCATGGGCAATTTCCTTGCCGGCATGCAGGGCGCGGCCCCGGTCTCCTTTGCCGACAGCCGCAACGCCGTGCGCTCCCTGCAGTTCGTTCTGATGGGGGAAGGCATCCCTGAAGCGCCGGCCATCCAGGCCCAGGAAGAGCCCGCCCGCGAAGAGACCATATGGGAACGGATCCTGCGGCTCCTGGGCATCTGATGTTTACGCACGGCCTTACTGCCGCCGTGCAGGGGAAGGGACGCCTCAGGCGTTGGATGGGTATAATCCTATCCTGATCGGAGGTGGGCCGGCGCATGAGTTCAGATCACCAGGTTCGCGTCCTGCGTTTCGAGCAGCTGGCAGCGCCGCTTGAAAAGCAGGTCTACTTTACTTGCCTGAACATGATGGGGAATCATGAGGACGCGGAGGACTGCGCCCAGGAGGCCATGGTGCGCGCTTTCCGCAGGCTCGACAGCTTCAGAGGCGCGTCGAAGTTTTCCACCTGGCTGTACGCCATCGCCGTGCACGTCTGCCTGGATGAACTGAGGAAAAGAAAATCAACGCACTCCCTTGAGCTGCTGCGTGAGAGCGGATGGGACGCGTCTGACACGGCGCCTGAGCTATACCAGCAGATCGAGACAAAGGAGCGGCGAAGAAAGCTCAGGGAAGCCATCTCGCATCTCCCGCCAGAGTTCCGCGCGCCGCAGGTCCTCGTCGACCTGCAGGGGCTCTCCTATCAGGAAGCGGCGCAGGCACTCGGGCTGCCTCTGGGCACGGTCAAAAGCCGGGTCAGCCGGGCAAGGCAGGCGCTGATAAAAACATTTTTGGACAGCGGGGAACTTTTTGGACAGGAAGACCGTCTGAATGATGAAAGGAGGGGAAACTGATGGATTGCAAACGTTTCGAACCCCTCCTTGAAGACTGCCTTGGAGGCTCGCTGGATGAGGCCGCCAGGCTGGAAGCGGAAGTGCACCTGCGTTCCTGCCCTGCCTGCCGGATGCGCCTGAAGGTCGTTGAAGACTGCCGGACCCTGAATGAAGAGGACGAGGTATCCGTCAGCTTTATGGAGGGATACCGCGAGCGGATCATGAAGGAGGAGACCTTGCCTGAAAAGAAGATGACCAAACTCAACAGATGGCTTGCAGTCGCGGCTGCCTTTGTCTTTATCGTCGGCGGCACTTTCCTTGCAGGCCGGAACCGGATCAGCAATGCCCCGGAGGCCGCGGCGCCGCCTGAAAGCGGCTATGCGATGGAGAATGACACAAGCGCGCGGGGATCAGGAGAAGTATATGCCGCTGTGCCCGACATGGCCGATGCTTCCATGTTCAGCGAGGCGGGGAAACAGGCCGCCGGTGAAGGACAGACGGAGAAAATCATCCGCACTGTTCAGATGGAGATGACCACCCGCAGCTTCAGCATAGACTATGACATGATCCGGGAAGCCGTCCTGGCATCCGGCGGCCGGATCCAGGAAGCAAACCTCCGCATCGGATACGGCGATCTTCGCACTGCCTACATGACGCTGCGCGTACCGGCCGGAAAACTGGATGCCCTGACAGCGTCGGTCAAGGATGTCGGACGCCTTGTATCCTTCAACGAGTCGGCCGAGGACGTCAGCGAGCAGTACGCGGACGTTTCAACGCGGCTTGAAACCCAGAAAACCAAGATGGAACGGCTTCAGGCCCTTCTGGCCAAAGCAGAGAGCGTTGAAGACCTGATCGCCATCGAGAATGGCATCTCAGACACGCAGTATGAGATCGACCGGCTGACCGGGCAGCTGCTCGGCATGGACAGCAGGGTCGACTACTCCACAATGAACCTTACCCTCAGGGAGCTCAGCGCGGCGGAGACCTCCCAGGACAAGGAGGAGACCCTTCCGGAGCGCATCAGGAACGGTATCGAAGCAGCCTGGAAGACCTTCAGCTATATCCTCGGCGACCTGGCTGTTTTCCTGGCAGTCGCGCTGCCATACCTGCTTGCCCTGGCTATCATCATCCTGGTGATCAGAACCGTCATGAAAAGGAGAAAGAAATGAAAAAGTTCATCGTTGCATTGCTCGCCCTGACCCTTGCCCTTGCCCTTTCCATCCCCGCGCTTGCTGAGGACGACGGACCCAGGCTGGTCGTCACCGGCACCGCCACGATAGCCCTTCCGGCGGATTCGGCCACCATTGAGATCGGCGCGCAGACCCGCGGGCGCACCGTCGGGGAAGCGCACAGGGAAAACGGGCGCATCATGGAAGACGTGATCCGTGAAATGGAGAAATTCGGCGTTTCAAAGGAAGACATCCGCACCAGCCAGTTCTACGTCTACTTTGAACAGAACAACAGCGTGTACACCGCAGCAGAGAACCTGATCGGCGGAAGCTACACCGTGACCAACATGGTGTACATCACCCTGCGCGACATCACCCGGGTGTCCGAGGCCATTGACGCGGCGGCCGCGGTCGGCGCCAACAACATCTACAACCTCACCTTCCAGTCCTCAAAGAGCATCGAAGGATACAATCAGGCGCTCAAAAGGGCTGTGGAGGATGCAAGGGCAAAGGCGCAGGTTCTGGCGGAAGCTTCGGGCAAGACCCTGGGCGACATTCTCCTGATCGAATCCAACGACACCTACGGCGCGCCTTACGGCATCCAGAACCGCGCCGACTTTGCCGGCGAGGCCGCTGTGAGCACGCCGATCCTTTCCGGAGATGTGTCCATCAGCGCTTTTGTAACCCTGACGTTTGCCCTCCGGTAAATCCCGCATACATAACTTACTGAGCGCCGGGCCTGTGCCCGGCGCTTTAAGTTTTCACATAAAACGATATCCAGGGGAGTTTCAGAGGGCACAGCCCTCTGACTGTAATCGTATCGCTCGGCTTTGCCGGGCGGGCGGGGAGAATTGC
>CAZVSG010000048.1:0-15677 GCA_964629345.1 uncultured Christensenella sp.
CTTCGTGCGCGTGACGCGCATGAAGGTGTCCTCCCCCACGCGGCCGATCAGATCGCGGAACTCCCGGTTCCGGGTGTCCGCATAGTACATGATGATGTCCGAAAGGGGGTTTCCCTCCGCGTCCAGGGCGACAAAGGATTCGCCGAAGGAGGAGACCGTGACGGCCGCCACCTGCGTCCTGTCCGGAAGCGCCGCGGCGCAGCGGGCGATGACCTCAAGCACGGTTTCGGAGAGGGCCAGGGGATCCAGGCTGGTCTTCCCCGCCGGATTGGGATACTCGATATAGCTGACGGCCAGCTGGCGGCCGTCCTCATGGAAGGCGGCACATTTCGCGCCTGTGCCGCCGATGTCCACACCCAGACTGATCAACGCGGTTTCCTCATCTCATCGTCTTCCTCAGGATTCGATCCGGACGAGGTCATAGCCCAGATACGTCGTGAACGCTTCCTCCAGCACGGCCTTCATGTGCCCTTTCCCGACGGCGGTATGGTGCTTGAAGCCGCCCCGGGCCAGGCGGATCAGCTTGTCCTGCAGGCCCTCGATCCGGGCCACCCCGGCGCAGCCGAAGTATCCGTCCTCGACCGGGTCGTCCGTCATTTCCCCTTCCGATACGTAGACCGTCAGCCTGCCGTCCTCCGTCTTGCAGTTGGAATAGGTCATCGGGAAGCTGTCCATGCGCCCTTCGTTGGTGCCCCAGCCGGAACCGGGATCGTTCTTGGCGAACATCTTGTGCTCGGTCACCTGCCCCCTCCCCTTCATCAGGCTGGCAGCGACCGGGCCGCAGTGGAAGAGGACGACCTTGTCCCCGTCCTCCCCGTAGTTGTTGTTCCAGTCCAGCACCGCGGCCGGGTCGCCGCTGGCCAGGTACATGGCGCGCATCGTGATGGCGGAGCACACGTCGATCTCGCACGAGGCGGCGATGCCGCGCTGGTTCAGTTCGCCCAGCAGCGCGCAGGGGCAGACCCGCAGGTAGGTCTCCATCTCGTTCCAGCAGCGCAGGGCCAGCGCGTCCAGGTGATAGTCGCGGATGTACCCGTCCAGCACGACCCCGACCTTGGCGATGGTCAGCGCGTTCTCCCTGGGCACCCCGGAAAAATCGGTGAAAGCCTCCAGCCGCTCCAGCTTTTCGGCCACTCCCTCCGCGTCGTCCGCCATCCCCCTGACCTTCATGATCAGCTCGCTCAGGTCGAAGCTCTCCACGTTGATGCCGTATTTCTGCAGGGCGATCTCGTCAAAGCGCACCGTCTTGAACGCCGTGGTGCGCGCGCCGATGCAGCCCAGGTTGAAGCGCTTCATGCCCTTCACCACCCGGCAGACCGCCGCGAAATCGTCCAGGTTCTGTCTGAACTGCGGGGTCAGCGGGTGCACCACGTGGGGCTTGAATACAGTGAAAGGAATCCTGCACTGGCAGAAGACGTCCGTCACCGAAAACTTCCCGCAGTAGGCGTCCCGGCGGTACTTGAACCCCATCTTCCCGATCTCGTCCGGGTAGGCCTGCAGCAGGATGGGCACCCCGGCGTCCCGCAGCGCGTTCACGGCGCCGTTCTCGTCCACGAAGATCGGCATGCAGAAGATGACCCCGTCAAACTCCCCCCGGTGTTCCTCCAGCCACTCCGCGTACAGGCTGCCCTCCTCACGGGTCTCCACCGCGCCAAAACGGGTGGCCCCCTCGTCCATCAGGATGCAGTCGTATCCGGCGTCCTTCACGGCCCTGACCATTTCCTCCCGCGCGGTGAGGATCAGCTCACCCGGCATGAACCCCCTGTTGCCGAACAGGAGCGCGAACGTGTTCTTTTTCATGGGAAACCTCTCTCTTCATCGGGTTTCGCGGCTGTCCCGGCCCGCACCCCCGGCATGCCGCAAAAAGACATGCCGGTATCCGTTTCAGTCGCCTGCCTTTTGTTCAGTGGGTTGATTATATCACCAAAATGCGGGGCGTTCAATGTCAGCCGGTATCGGGTTCTTCCTCTGCCTGCAAAAATTTACTGAAGGGAGGAACGCTGTTCCATTTTCTTCCCCGCGTTCCCGCTTTCTGATATACTCCCGGCAGCGTATCAAATACCGCCGATTGTCTCAGCACCCTCGCCGGACAGCCTGCCGGAGCAGGAGAAGAAGGTGGCCACGAAATACGGGAAATTGCTCAGCCGCAGCGATGACTGGCTGAAAACTGCCATCCGGCTCAATCTATGCCATGAGCCGAAGGAATGCCTCGAACAGGAAAGGAAAGCGGCCCTATCAGACAGCCGGATCCAGGGTCTTCTTCATGATGTGACTGACTTCCACAGCGTCCCGATCACAAACCACAGGGATCCGGGCCTGCCCATTCATAAACTGCTGTTTCTTTTGGACCTCGGGTTTGACGCGGGCGTCCCGGAAATCAAGGCAGCGGCGGATGAAATCATGAAACACAAGGAGGACAGCGGCGTCTGTCAGTCGCTGACCAACATCCCCCGGCATTTCGGCGGAACGGGGGAGGCTGCCTTCAGCTGGTGCCTGTGCGACGCGCCCCTGCTGCTCAAAGCGCTGCTGAAGGCAGGCGCGGAGTATAGGGAGCATGCCCTTCAGGGCGTTGCGTCTCTCCTCTCCCTTTGCCGGGACAACGGCTTCCCCTGCGCGGCCTCCGGGGAACTGGGCAGATTCCATGGCCCCGGCCGGAGGGAAGATCCCTGCCCCTACGCGACGCTGATCATGGCGGACCTGCTGGCGCGGATCCCTGAGTACCGTGATGGACCCGCCGCTGCCGCCTCCACAGAAGCGCTCCTGTCCCTCTGGGAGAACAGCCGTGAGCGGCATCCCTACCTCTTCCACATGGGAACAGATTTCCGCAGGCTGAAGGCGCCTTCCCTGTGGTACGACCTCCTCAGTGTCGCGGCCGTTTTAAGCCGGTTCCCCCGCGTCCATGCCGATCCGCGTTTCAAGGAAATGACCGGGCTGATCAAAAGCAAGGAGGATGAGGAGGGTTTCTTCACGCCCGAGTCGGTCTACCTGAAGCTGAAAGCCTGGGACTTCGGCCAGAAAAAAACGCCTTCCCCCTACCTGACCTACCTATGCCTGAGGATCTTTGACCGGGTCGGGCAGGACGCGGGCCTGCAGTCCGCATTGTGAGGAGCAACGGGAGATGGCGCCTGCGGACAGAGGAACGGCCTTCATGTACGCGAAGTCAAAGGGATGAGGTGGCCTGATGGGAAAATCCATTCTACAGCAGTACATCGATCTGGCAAAAGAAGGCACAGAAAAGGCGATCGGCGGGATCATGGAGCATCTGAACAGCAGCATGACCCTGGCTGAGTCAAAATTCATCGATTTTGCGCTGGGTCACGTTGAAAGCGGGGAAGGGCTGAGGACCATGGAACATTATCTGTTTCACGGCAGCCAGATACAGAGGAATTACTGCACCCTGTATTTCGCGAGAAGGGGCGAATACCTCCTCATCAGAAAGGCATACGATGAAGGCCTGATCGATGCCAGGCAAGCCTTTTCAAGGTGATTTGATCCCTCCGTCCCGTCATGCCGCCGTTTAGGCCGGGATCGGTGTCAGCCAAAACCCTAAACAAACCGCTTCATCACCTGCGCGTCCCGGGCAGCGCTGTCCCCCTCCAGGGCGTAGCGCAGCGCGTCGATGAGGTGGTCCTCTCCCTCGGGCCGGGGCAGGCAGCCGCCCTGCCCGTCCGGTTTCCAGCGGTATACCAGCAGCTCCTCCCGCATCAAACGGCATTTGGGGGAGAGGATGATCTCCTGCTGCATGAGCCACTGCAACCCGTGCAGCACGCTGTCGGGGCCCTTGCGCGCGGGCAGGGCGGCCACGCCGTGCTGCCGCAGTTCGGCGATGGACTTGGGCTCCGCGCTGTCGCAGATGACCGGGAGCGGCCCGGCAAAGCGCTTCAGCCTCTCCGCCAGGCGGTCGTTGGTGAGCCCCGGCTCGCAGAGTTCATCCAGAACGTACAGCCGCCTGTGCCTTCGGTCATAGCGCGCCAGCACCGCCGCGCAGGGGTCCTGCGCGAAGCCGAAGTCCAGCCCGCAGCGCATTTCCTCCCGCGGGGTCTCCGCCGGCGGTTCGCCGATCTTCCAGTTGCTCAGCACCGCGCCGCCCGCCACGCCCCATTCGCCCAGGGTGTAGACCTGGCGGAAGTAGGGGTCCTTTTCCCCCTCCAGCGCCCTGCGGTCATCCTCCGTGAGGAAGCGGTTGTCCCGGTAGGTCGTGCGCAGGATGAGCAGGTCTTCCCGCAGCAGGAGGCCTTTGTCCTCGGGGAAACCGCCGAAATATTCCCGGTACAGCCAGTGCCCGCGGGAAATGGGGTTGAAGGACAGGGTCAGCCGCTTGGGGTACCGGCAGGGGCCGCGCAGGCGTTTCTCCAGCTGCCTCACGTCCGCCCAGGCCGTCTGCGTCGCTTCCTCCACCCACACGTCGCTCAGCACGCCCGTCTCAGGCGTGACGGACTTGATCTTTTCCGTATCGTCCAGCCCCATGAAAAGGATCTGCGCGCCGCTGTGCAGGCAGGTCACGCTCATCCCGCTCCTGTTCACCCGGAAGAATCCCTGAAGGCTGAAGCGGGCGGCCGCCTTGTTCACCTCGGCAAAACAGCTGGTCCCCAGCGTGCGGGCCACCTGGCGGACCACCAGCGTATTGCGCCCGCACAGCGCGTCCAGCACGGCCCGCGCGGCCAAGAACACCGACTTGCCCGACCCCGCCCCGCCGAAGAAGATCTGCGTGCGCTGCGGCGCCTGCAGATAGGGAAGGTAGCAGGGGTTGAAGGCCGAAGCGGGGACGGAGAGCACGGGGCGCGGGCGTTCGTCCCATAAAGAGACTTGCACGGGGGCATCCTTCCCCGCCGTCCCCGCTGCGCACGCCCGGCTGAGGTCTGTCATTCCTCCTCCCTCACACAGATCACAAAGGCAGGGGAAGGGCGCTCCCCTTCTCCCCTTTCCTCCATCATGTTCAGCACCTTGATGAGGTCGCCCGCGCCGACCTTGCCCTGGCGCAGCATTTCCAGCAGCGCCTGCGCCGCGGCTTCCCTCAGTTCCCCGATGCCGCCAGACTCCGCCATTCAGCTTCTCCTTCCTTCCGGTCCCCCGTGAACCGGAACACCTGTTCTGTTCCTTTCCAGCATAGCACATCGGATTGGTGACATTCACTGACATCTTTCACCGCCGTCCCCTCCGGGCAGTCCGCTTGCATCTGTTCGCTCATGCGAATATACTTCAGGCAGCACAGAGATCCAGACGAGGCGTATCCGAGCGGAAAGGCGGAGAGGATGTCCGAGATCACCTGCAGCCAGGCAGCCCGGCTCTGGAACCTTACCCCCAGACGGGTCCAGATCTACTGCGCCCAGGGGCGCCTGCCCGGCGCCTGGCGTGCGGGGCGGATGTGGCTGCTGCCTGCTGACGCGCAGAAGCCGCGGGACCCCAGAGCCCCCCTCACGCCCAGCCACCCATCCTACTGGCCGCGCCTGCTGCTGCTTGACGGGGACCTGATGCGTTTGGACCATGAGGAGCAGATGCTGGCGCTTGCCGGGACAGATGCCGAAAAGAAACAGCTGGCGGCTGAAATCGCCTACATGCGCGGCGATTACAAGGCGGCTTCACACTGCCTTGAAGGGGTCCGGGAGGAGGATCCGTCCTACCTGGCCGCGGTGATGATCTCCTCAACCGCGAGGATCTCCGGCGGGGACATTCGTTCCTTTCAGGTAACATGGCATGCGCTCTCGGATCTATGCGCCAGGCTGGCCGATGATCCCGGGCAGCGTATCATGGCGGAACTGGCACAGGGAGCGCTGGCCATCAGCGCCTTCGCGCCCGGGATGAGCGCGCCCTGGCTGAGAGAAGGCCTGTTCCCTGCCCTGCCAGCGGCCGCCCTGCCCTTCGCGCTGTACCTGCGGGGAAAGGCCCTGCTGGCGCTGGGGCGAATGGACGAGCTGCTGGGCATGGCGGAAGGCGCGCTGAACCTTCTGCCGCGGGACTTTGGCATCCAGGAGGCGTATCTGTACATCATGCTCGCGCACGCATACCTGTACCGGGATCAACTGGACAAGGCGCGCGACGCGCTGATGCGGGCGATCGACATCTGCCTTCCAAAAGGGTTTCTGTCTCCATTGGCGGAGAACATTTCCTCCCTGCTGGGCCTTACAGAGCGCTGCCTGCAGGAGACATATCCGGACCAGCTTCCAAAGGTCCTGTCCCTGCACAAAACATTGTCCGGGTCCTGGCTGGAGGTCCACAACTTCCTGACCCGGGAGCAGATCGCCACCATCCTGACGCGCAGGGAGTACCAGGTGGCGCTGAGCGTCGCCGGCGGCCTGACCAACCGGGAAAGCGCCAGACGGCTGGGCCTGTCGCCAAGCACCCTGAAGGGCTACCTGCAATCCATCTATCAAAAACTGAATATCACGAACCGAAAAGCGCTCAAGGAGTATGTCATCACCGCTTAAACCCATCCGAAACAGGCGCGATTCGGCTCTGCCAGACCCGCCGGCATTTGGCTATATTGGCGTTGTCCACTGTCTCCAGCATGAAAAAGCGTGGAGGGGATGGCACACTGCCATTGTTCCCCCTCAGACAAATGCAGGGCATTCATAACCGCTCAGGCTGATCTGTGATGGAGTTACGGTATGAAGCGCATGAAAAAACATCGGTCCTTTCTTCGCCTGATCATCGCGGCCTTGTTTTCCCTGGCGCTGCTTCTGCAGGTTTTTCCCGCAAAGGCTGTTGATTTCACCATCACCATCAAGCTGACCCCAACTCTGCACGGGGCGAGGATGCCCTTGATCGTCGAGGTGACCACTTCACCCAATACAGCCGCCTTTTCAAGGTTCACAGTGGAAGTCCGTCGGAACGGGAACCTTCTTGGTACCTTGAATTGGAGTAACTTGGATGGAACTGCTGATGTCACTTCCGTGTCTGCCGGATTCAACTCCAACTCATGCATTATCATCACCAGCGCGCTGCCGTCTGCGCAGACCCTCACCTTTGACTGCTATGTCTATAACGCCGTCGGCACCCAGGTCGCCTCGGGAAGCGCTTCAAAGGATCCGCCTATCCTCCATCAGAACATAACGTCGGCCGATTATTCTCATGATGACACCACCTCCGGCAGTGGAAGCAAACACTACAACACGACCTGCGAGATTTGCGGGTACAGGGATCTCCTCTCCTGCAGCCTGGAGAAACAGTTTACAAACCCTGCCACCTGTACGACCAGTCAAAGCTTCATTATGGTATGCAGCATATGCAACTACAGTTATACCGCAGAACAGGGCGATCCCCTGGGGCATGATTACCAGCGGGATCCTGCCCGGGATGTGCCCGCTACCTGTACCGCGCAGGGGGTGGAAGCCTATACCTGTTCCCGCTGTCCCGCACAGGATGACGATGTCACCCCTGCCCTGGGGCATTCCTTTAATGCTGTTGTCACACCGCCCACCTGTACGGCGGAAGGGTATACAGCCTATTCCTGCACCCGCACCGGATGCGGTGATACCTATACCGGCAATGTGACCGCCGCCCTGGGGCATGACTTCCAGCGGGAGTCCGCCCGGGACGTTCCCGCCACCTGCACATCGCAGGGACTTGAAGCCTATACCTGTTCCCGCTGTCCCGAGCATCATGACACTGTCACCGCCGCCCTGGGACACAACTACAATGCCGTTGTCACGCCGCCCGCCTGCACAGCGGGCGGACATACAACCTATACCTGCACCCGCGCCGGATGCGGTGATACCTATACCGGCAACGTGACCGCCGCACTGGGCCATGACTTCCAGCGGGACGCCGCGCGGGATGTCCCCGCAGCCTGCACCGCCCAGGGGCTTGAAGCCTATACCTGTTCCCGCTGTCCCGAGCATCATGACACTGTCACCGCCTCCCTGGGACACAACTACAATGCCGTTGTCACGCCGCCCGCCTGCACAACAGGCGGACATACAACCTATACCTGCACCCGCACCGGATGCGGTGATACCTATACCGGCAACGTGACCGCCGCACTGGGCCACGACTTCCAGCGGGATCCTGCCCAGGACGTCCCCGCCACCTGCACCGCGCAGGGGATCGAAGCATATACCTGTTCACGCTGTCCGGCGCGGAATGACAACGCCACCGCTGCAATGGGGCATAATTATACAGCCATCGTCACTCTGCCGACCTGCACCGAGGGTGGATACACTACCCACAGCTGTGCCCGCTGCGGGGACAGCCATACAGATACTTTTACAACGCGCCGGGGTCACTGGTACGGCGACTGGTCGCCTGACGGCGACGGAACGCACAGCGCGGATTGCGTCCGCGGCGGATGCGCGCATCGAAAAAAGGTTCAATGCAGCCCGCAGGAATATCAACTGAATGGAAAGACCATCACCCTGTGTCCGGTATGCGGCGGGACCTCCACGGGTGAACCTCTCCTGCCGGTGGAAGGCGCGGGCGCAGAAGCCTTGACAGGGGTCCTTCCGCGCGGCGAATTCATCCTCCGGCAAGGCGCACTGGGGGATGGCACCGGCCTGCTCAGCATCTCCTTTGAACAGGCCGGGATCCTGATGCAGCCCGAAGGAATAATGCGCTATTCCCTGCCTGCCGGAGAATTCTCAGGCTATACCTTCAGATTGATCGGGGCGGACGGCTCAGCGGATGACCTCCCCTTCACGCTCAGCGGCAGCGTGCTGACCTTTGAGCTGGACTTCACGCCTGAAGCGGGCATGGTTGCCTTCCCCGCGGTGCTGATTCAGCTGATCCCTCCGGGCGGATGATCGGATCCTGAAAGGAATCCGGCGCGGTCTTTGAATGACACCGCGCCGGTTTTTTATGGTTCGAGTTGTCAGAGACCGGGCATATCCGGGCCCTTCCGCCCTACTGCGCCGCGTCCAGTCCGGACAGGTAGGAGCAGGCGGCGATCGCGGCGACGGTGCCGTCTCCCATCGCGGTGGTCAGCTGGCGGATGCTTTTGCTCCGGCAGTCCCCGGCCGCGAACACGCCCGGCGTTTTGGTCAAACAGCTTTCATCAGCGGCGATGTACCCGTATTCGTTCAGCCCCGCAACGCCTTGGAAGGACCCGTTTTCCGGCTCAAGACCGATGGCGACGAACAGGCCGTCCAGCGGGATGCGCAGCTCCTCCCCCGACCTCTCCAGCCGGACGTTCACGCAGGACAAACCGCCGTGATCCCCCTCTATCGAGGATACAAGCGCGCCGAAGAGGCATCTGACGTTTCCGCGGCGCATGAGCGCGCGGGCCAGCCGTTCCTCCCCGGTGAAGAAATCCAGGTTCTGGATCACGGTCACGTGCTCGCAGAGGTCCGAGAGGAACAGGGCTTCCTGCAGCGCGGTGTTCCCGCCGCCGACCATCGCCACCCGCTTCCCGCGGTAAAAATCCCCGTCGCACACCGCGCAGTAGCAGATGCCGCGGCCTTCCAGCTCCGTTTCCCCGGGGACGTTCAGGCGCCGGTGCTTCGCGCCGGATGCGATGATGACGCTCCGCCCCTCATAAACGGTGCCGTCATCGCCCAGCACGGCCTTGTACGCGTCATGGTCCTCTATGCCGACGGCCTCCGCGACGTCAAACTCCGCTCCCAGCCGGGTCACCTGCTGGAAAAGGCGGTCCGCCAGATCGCTGCCGGACAGGCTGTCCATGCCCGGGTAGTTCTCCACCTTGGGCGAATAGGCGATCTGACCGCCGAAGGCGTTTTTCTCCAGGATCATCGCGCTCCGGTTGGCCCGGAGCGCGTACAGTGCGGCGGTCATGCCCGCCGGGCCGCCTCCGATGATCACAACGTCATGCAAGGGATTCAACTCCTTCTCCTATGCTCCGTCCGGCTGGAAAACCCGGGAGGTTTTCATCCCCCCGGGCCTGCCGGCAAAGGTCAGCCGGCCTGTCAGGCCGTCACGCTCTGCGCCTGCAGGAAGCGCTTGATGTCGGAGACTCCCACGTGCTTCTGGATGGTCCCGCCGTCCATCACGGCCAGGGTGGGCGCCTGCCGGATGCCGAAGCGCATCGCCAGGTCCCGGTTCTCCTCCGCGTACAGCTTCCGGTAGGAAACCCCGGCCTTGTCCAGCAGCATGGTGGCCGCGCGGCAGTTGGGGCAGGTGGGGGTGACAAACAGCAGCATTTCACCGCCTGTTGCCTCTTCCTCCCTCTTTTCAGCCCGGGCCCCTCCGTCCGCCTGAGGGCCGGAGGGGAGATGGGAAGCGGCGAGGACATATTCCCTGCGCTCCTTGAACTCCTGGGTCTTCCCCGCGTTCCAGTTCTGCACCGGGCGGTAATACCCGGTGATGCGGCTGTACACCTCGGCGGGCTCTCCGCATTTTGAGCAGGTGAACTGCTCGCCGGGGAGGTAGCCGTGATCCCTGCACACCGAGTAAGTGGGCGAGAGCGTATAGTACGGCAGGCTGTAGTTCTCCGCGATCTTGCGGACCAGCGCGGCCGCGGCCTTCCAGTCGGGCAGCTTTTCGCCCAGGAAGGCGTGGAACACCGTTCCTGAAGTGTATTTGGTCTGGAGCTCGTCCTGGATGTCCAGGGCGGAGAACAGATCCTCCGTAAAACTGACCGGCAGGTGGGAGCTGTTGGTGTAGTAGGGCGTCCCGCCGTCCTGGGCGGCCGTGATGATGCCGGGGCAGCGTTTCACGTCATGCTTGGCCAGGCGGTAGGCGGTGGACTCCGCCGGGGTCGCCTCCAGGTTGTACAGGTCGCCGTACTGCTCCTGATAATCGCGCAGGCGGGTCAGCATGTGGTCGAGCACCTGCTTGGTGAAGCGCTGCGCCTTTTCATGGGTCATGTCCTGCCCGACCCATTTGGCGTTGAGCGCCGCCTCGTTCATCCCCACCAGCCCGATGGTGGAGAAATGGCTGTCAAAATTGCCCAGGTAGTGCCTGGTGTAGGGGTACAGGCCCTCCTCCAGCAGCTTGGTGATGATCCTGCGCTTTACGTTGAGCGAACGCGCGGAGATGTCCATCATCCGGTCCAGGCGGCGGTAGAAGTCCGCCTCGTCCGCGGCCAGGAAGGCGATGCGCGGCATGTTGATGGTGACCACGCCGACGGAGCCGGTGGATTCGCCGCTGCCGAAGAAGCCGCCCGACTTTTTCCTCAATTCGCGCAGGTCCAGCCGAAGCCGGCAGCACATGCTCCGCACGTCGCTGGGCTCCATGTCGGAATTGATGTAGTTGCTGAAATAGGGGGTGCCGTACTTGCTGGTCATCTCAAACAGCAGCCGGTTGTTCTCCGTCTCCGACCAGTCAAAGCCGCGCGTGATGGAGTAGGTGGGGATGGGGTACTGGAAGCCGCGGCCGTCGGCGTCCCCCTCGATCATGATCTGGATAAAGGCCTTGTTGATCATGTCCATCTCGCGCTTGCAGTCCTTGTAGCAGTAGTCCTGCTCCACGCCGCCGACGATGCAGGGAAGTTCCGCCAGGTCCGGCGGCACGGTCCAATCCAGCGTGATGTTGGAGAACGGCGCCTGGGTGCCCCAGCGGCTGGGGGTGTTGACCCCGAAGATGAAGGACTCGATGGCCTTCTTGACCTCTTCCTGGCTCAGGTCATCCGCCTTGACAAAGGGCGCCAGGTAGGTGTCAAAGGAGGAGAAGGCCTGCGCGCCTGCCCACTCGTTCTGCATGATGCCCAGGAAGTTGACCATCTGGTTGCACAGCGTCGCCAGGTGCCGGGCCGGCTTGCTGCTGATCTTCCCGGGGATGCCGCCCAGGCCCTCCTTGATGAGCTGCTTGAGCGACCAGCCGGCGCAGTAGCCCGTCAGCATGCTCAGGTCGTGCAGGTGGATGTCCGCGTTGCGGTGGGCATTGGCGATCTCCTCGTCGTAGATCTCGCTGAGCCAGTAGTTGGCCGTGATGGCGCCGGAATTGGACAGGATCAGCCCGCCCACGGAGTAGGTGACCGTGCTGTTCTCCTTGACCCGCCAGTCCGTCACGTTGACGTAGCTGTTGACGGTGTCCCGGTAGTCCAGGTAGGTGGACTTCATCAGGCGCAGTTTCTCCCGCTGCTTGCGGTAGAGGATGTAGGCCTTGGCCACGTCGGAATACCCGCCCCGGGATAGCACGCTTTCCACGCTGTCCTGGATGTCCTCCACGGAGATCAGGCCGTCCCTGATCTTCCCCTCAAAGTCGGCGGTCACCTTCAGCGCGAGGAAATCGATCACGTTGCCGTCCGATTCCTTCTCCATCGCGTCAAAGGCTTTCCGGATGGCCGCGGAAATCTTGGCAATGTCAAAGGCCACCGTCTGACCGTTGCGCTTTACGACCTGATACATCCTTCTGTCTCCTTTGAGGTTCTTTGTCTGTTTTATATGCCCCTGAGGGCCACTTCCCCGACGTACTCCCGGAGGATCCCCGCCATCGTGCGCATCTCCTCTTCCTCCGCCGGGTGGAGGCCCTGTCTGATCAGGTCGCCGGAGGGCACGAAGTTCTGGAGGAAGTACCGGGGCGCCCCCCGAAGCCACCTGCCGATCTCCCGGACGTCCTCCGGGGTGTGGAACTCCCGGACCACCGTGGTGCGGAACTCAAAGGGGGTCCTCCCCTGCATCAGCGTCTCCGCGCTCTCCATCACCGCGCCCAGGTCCATCCCCGGGACACCCGCCGTTTCCGGGTACTTCGGCAGGGCGTTCTTGATGTCCATCGCCACGTAGTCCAGCAGCCCTTCCTCCGTCAGCCGCTTGAGAGCGGTTGGATCGCTGCCGTTGGTGTCCAGCTTGACGGCGTATCCCAGCGCCTTGATCCGGCTGATGAACCCCCTCAGGTCCTTCTGCAGAAGCGGCTCCCCGCCGCTGATACAGACCCCCTCCAGCACCCCGGCGCGCTTTTTAAGGTAGGAGAGCACCTGTTCCCCGGGGATGTCCTCCCTCTCCCGCCCCGGCAGCACCAGCGACGCGTTGTGGCAGAAAGGACACCGGAAGCCGCATCCGGGGGTGAAGACCGTACATGCCACTTTCCCGGGATAATCCAGGAGGGTCAATTTTTGAAAACCTGCGATATGCATCTTGTCCCGGTTTCTATATCGTCTATGCACGAATGCATATGTAGTGCGTCCATTAGG
Source organism: uncultured Christensenella sp. (assembly GCA_964629345.1). Taxonomy (GTDB): domain Bacteria; phylum Bacillota; class Clostridia; order Christensenellales; family Aristaeellaceae; genus UBA6115. Next base: position 13,019 of record CAZVSG010000048.1, read on the forward strand.
TGCGAAATACAATATATAGTGTCCCGGGCATGATGTCAAGCGGATTTTCGGCAAGCCGGAAAGACGGTCCTCTCCATTTCCCGGCGCCGCGGCCTGACGGCGCCGCCGGGGCCGCGGGACGGAGGGGGGGTCTGCGTAGGAGGCCGCAAACATGTTATAATCGGACAGCCCGTTTGTTTGACCGCTTGCGTCGGAGGGATTTATGGCAAACATTCTCATTGCGGATGACAACCAGCAGATCGCCTCAGTCCTTCAGGAATACCTGAAAAAGGAGGGGCATGCGCCGCTTGTCGCCAGGGACGGGCAGGAGGCGGTGGACCTGTTCAAAAAGCTGAAGCCCGACGCTGTGCTGCTGGACGTGATGATGCCCAAAAAGGACGGCTTCGCCGTCTGCCGGGAGATCAGGAGCCTGTCCACCGTCCCGGTCATCATGATCACCGCGCGCGGCGAGGATTTCGAGAAGATCATGGGGCTGGACATCGGGGCGGACGACTACATCGTCAAGCCGTTCTCGCCGGGCGAACTGATGGCGCGGCTGCGGGCGGTGCTCCGCCGGATGGAACGGGGCCCGGCCGGCGCCGGGCAGGCGGTCAGGCTGGGCAACCTGACGGTGGACCCTGACACCTACACGGTCACCGTGGGAGGGGACGAGGTCCCCCTGACAAAGAAGGAGCTTGAGCTGCTCTATACCCTGGCGGGCCACGCCGGCAAGGTGTTCTCGCGGGAGAACCTTCTGGAGACCCTGTGGGGATATGAATACTTCGGCGACAGCCGCACCGTGGACTCGCACATCAAGCGCCTGCGGGCCAAGCTGGACGCCTTCCATCCCAGGGGCTGGGAGATCCGGACCATCTGGGGCGTAGGCTACAAGCTGGAGATACGGGATGATGAAGAATAGGATCGCGCTGAAACTGCTGGCCTTCTTCGCCCTGGCCCTGCTGGTATTCGTGACGGCCAGCGGCCTGACGTTCCGCTCCCTGTTCGCCACCTCCATCAAGGACGCCAAACGGGAGGAAATGCTCAGCCGGGCAGCCTCGCTGTCCGGGCTGCTCGCGCAGGCGCGCGCGGCGGCGCCCCGCGGGATGCAGGCGGGCGCCCAGGGCGGCAACTACATGAACTTTATCCGGATCCTCACCCAGTCGGAGCCGAACATCTGGGTGCTGGACGAAAACCTGGCCTTTCTCTCCACCGGGCGCATGATGGGGAAGACCCTGGAGTACGGCGCCCTTCCGCCGGACGCCGAAAAGCTGGTGCGCGACGTGTTCCGGGGGGAGACCTCCTTCTCCGAAGGCTTCAGCGACCTGGCGGGGGCCCCCACCCTGACGGTCGGCGCGCCGATCTATGAGGGGAAGGAGGTGGTGGGCGCCCTGCTGCTCAATGACGCGGTGTCCGGCATCCAGGACGCCGTCGCCAGCGGCCAGCGCGTCCTGCTCTTCAGCGCCGCCGCGGCATTGCTTCTCTCTATATTATTATCCGTGCTCTTTTCATACAGTTTCACCAGGCCGATCTCCCGCATGAAGGCGACGGCCGGACGCCTGTCGGAAGGCGACTACAGCGCCAAGACAGGGCTGAGCCGGAAAGACGAGTTCGGCGACCTCGCCGCCTCCATCGACGTGCTCAGCGACCGGCTGCGGGAAGCGCGGGAGGCCGGCCGGCGGCAGGAGCAGCAGCGCAACGATTTTCTGGCCAACGTGTCCCATGAGCTGCGCACGCCCGTCACCGTGCTGCGCGGCTCCCTGGAAGCGCTCAGCGACGGCGTTGTGGCGGAGCCCGGCATGGTCAGGGACTATTACCGCCAGATGCTCAGGGAGACCCAGGGCCTGCAGCGGCTGGTGAACGACCTGATGGAACTGGCCCGCCTGCAGAACGCGGATTTTCCCATCCAGAGCGCGCCCCTTCTGCTGCAGGACGTCCTGCTGGACGCGCTGCGCGGCGCCGAAAGGCTGGCGCAGGGCAAGGGCATCTGCATCCTGCGGGAGATCACCCCGGTCTCCGTCACCCTCAGCGGGGACTATGAGCGCCTGAAGCAGATGCTGCTCATCCCCCTGGACAACGCCGTCAAGTTCTCCCCGCCGCAAAGCGCTCTCCATGTCCGGATGGATCCGGGCGGGATCTCCGTCCGGGACGAGGGCCCCGGCATCCCGCAGGAGGACCTCCCCTTCGTGTTCGACCGCTTCTACAAGTCCCGGAGCGGGGAAAACCGTCAGGGCAGCGGCCTCGGCCTGGCCATCGCCCGGCAGATCGCCCGGCGCCACGGCATGCGGATCACGCTGGACAGCAGGGAGGGACAGGGGACAACCGTCTCTTTCACTTGGCAGTCAAGCGATCAGGCGGGCGGAATGCCCCGGGAAGAACAAGCATAGCGTTCCCCTGAACTGAATACGCAAACGTCCGTAAGCCGCCTGACACTTCAGACAGCCCTGATTTGACGGCACTATATCGGATGATTATACTGGCGCAAGACGCTTGCGGCGTTGCGCAGTCCTCACCGCCCCCCCAATTTCATCAGGGTTAAGGGCGAAAAAACCCCAAGCAGTCCCCCCTTTGCTGAGGACATAAGAGAAAATACCGGAAAAAACGCGGGACCGGCTGTTCCGATCCTGCAAAAACGGAGGGTAAATAGGGCCTGCTGAAAAAGGCAAATTCTGCTTTTCACGTT
>CAZVSG010000049.1:0-15468 GCA_964629345.1 uncultured Christensenella sp.
TTGCGAGCAAGAAATACAGCAGACAGCCTAAAAACTGTTGACTTTTTATAGGAGACAGTATGCACATTCTGATCACCAATGATGACGGCGTCAACGCGCCGGGGATCCTGACCCTGGCCAGGGCAGCCGCATCCGCCGGGCACTCCGTGGTGGTGGCAGCGCCAGCCGCCCAGCAAAGCGCGACAGGGCACAGGCTGACGATCAATGAATCCCTGATGGTTACTGAAATGCATCTTGACAGCAGGTTTGAGGCGTATGCCATCAGCAGCAGACCCTTTGATTTCTGTCTGTCGGGGATCAACGACGGGGTGAACCTGGGCACCGATCTGTTCTATTCCGGCACCGCCGCCGCCGCGCGTGAAGCGTCGATGCTGTATCTGCCCAGCATGGCCGTATCCATCCAGACCAAAGCGGATGAAGACATGCGCCTCATGCTGGCGGAACATGCGCTTCTGATCATGGACTATATCATGAAGCACCCCATGCCCAGGCTGACCTTCTGCAATCTCAACGCGCCCAGTCTGCCCAGGGAGCAGGTGAAACCGGCCAAAATCGTTCCGCTCGCGCAGGGCTTCTACATAGATGATTATGTCGAGCGCGTCAATCCAAGGGGGCAGCGTTACTATTGGATCGAGGACAAGGCTGAGATCGAATCGCCCGAGGACGGGACTGACGTCCAGCTGCTGAGGGCCGGCCACATGACGGTGACCTTTGTCGGCGGCTTTGTGGACAATAACAAGCTCTACTACCCGAAGCTTGAAGATGTCCTCAGGGATTGACGTCACCGTCGTCGGCGGGGGCCCTTCGGGGATGACCGCCGCGGCGTTCGCCAAGGCCGCGGGGGCCAGGGTGCTGCTGCTTGAGCAGAATGAGAAGCTGGGGAAAAAGCTCTATATCACCGGCAAAGGGCGATGCAACCTGAGCAACCTGTGCGAGCGCGAGGAGTTCCTGGAGAACGTGCCGCGCAATCCGCGCTTTCTGTATGCCGCGCTGGATTTCCTGCCGCCGCAGAAACTCCGGGACTGGCTGGACACGCTCGGATGCCCGAGCATCGTCGAACGGGGAAAGCGGGTGTTTCCGGCAAGTCAGAAGGCGTCAGACGTGACCCGCGCGCTGTCAGGAACGCTGGAAAAGGAAGAGGTCCGGCTGAACGCAGGCGTTGACTCTCTGCTGACCCATGAAGGCCGCGTCAGGGGTGTCCATCTTTCATCAGGCGAGGACATTCCGGCATCAGCTGTCGTTCTGGCAACGGGAGGCGTATCCTATCCCCTGACCGGATCCCGCGGCGGCGGGCATCTGATGGCATCCTCCGCCGGCCATCAGGTCAGCGAACTCTTCCCCTCCCTCACCGGCTTTGAGACGCTGGAGGATTGGCCGAGGTCCCTTCAGGGCCTATCGCTTATGAACGTCTCGCTGACAGCAAGGTGGCCTGACAGGGGACGCTTCTGCGAGCGCGGCGAGATGCTGTTCACCCATTACGGGATCTCCGGCCCTCTGGCATTGACGCTGAGCAGCTACCTGTCAGGCCTGCCGCTTGAAAAGGCAGAGGCTTTCATCGACCTGAAGCCTGCGCTTGAGGAGACGGTGCTTGTCCGCAGGCTGGAATCAGACGCCGCGCAAAGCGGTAGGAAAGCGCTGCTGAGCCTGCTGCCTGAATACATGCCCTCCAGCCTCGCGGCGCTGTTCCCGCAGATCGCGGGAGTCCCCGGAAGCAAAACGCTCAGCCAGCTCAACGCCCGGGAAAGGGCAGGCATTGTGTTCATGATGAAGCACCTGCCCCTGCACTTCCGCAGCCTCCGGCCTTTTTCTGAAGCGGTCATCACCCGGGGCGGCGTGAACGTCAGGGAAGTGAACCCTTCCACGATGGGATCCCGTTTGGTGAAAGGGTTGTTTTTCGCGGGCGAGCTGCTGGATCTGGATGCGCTGACCGGAGGATTCAACCTGCAGATCGCATTTTCAACCGGCGCGCTTGCCGGGCACAGCGCGGCAAAAAGCGGGATCAAATCATACTGACGGAGCATAACGTGCACTACATCATCATGGACCTGGAATGGAACCAGCCCCTCTCACACCGAAGCGCGCAGTATCAGCGGTTCGGCAGCAAGCTGATCTTTGACATCATTCAGATCGGTGCGGTCAAACTGGATGAGGAGCGAAGGATGGTCGCCTCCTTCAACCAGTTCATCCAGCCGGGGTGCTACCAGAAGCTGCATCCCCGTATTTCGCGCATCACCGGGATCACGCAGGAGGATCTGTGCGCGGCGCCGGGTTTTCCGGGCGCTTTCGGACGCTTCATCTCATGGTGCGGGGATGATTTCGCGCTGGCGACATGGGGAAGCGATGACATCTCGGTCTTTCAGCAGAACCTTGACTTCTACCTGAACGACGGCAGCGCCGTTCCCCCGGTATATGACCTGCAGCGGCTGTTCGGGGATCTGGAAAGCGCCGGCAAGAACAGGGCGGGGCTTCAGAGCGCGATGAAGCGCTACGGCATCGCCGCCAGCATGGACCATCCCTTTCACAGCGCGGTCAGTGACGCGTATTATACCGCGCTGGTATTCCAGCGTTTCCCGAAGGCGAGCGAGGTGCTCAAGTATGAGCAGAAGGCCCGTGAGCTCGCCCCGGCCAAGGCTCAGAAAGGCGAGAAACTGGACGACCTGGGCGCTCCCAGCATCGGCCTTGCCCTGATGAGCCCCCAAGCCCTGCACCCCAGCTGCCCGGCCTGCGGAAAGCGCTTGACAGTGCCGGAAGGATATGCACCGATGCGGGACGGCACCTGGCGCGCGCTGGCGGACTGCCCTGAACACGGCCTGGTTTTCATTGATCTGGTGAACCAAGAGAGTGCCGGAGGCAGAAATCTCCTCAGGCGCCGGGCGCAGATCTGCGAACAGCAGAATCCAGCCTACGTCCGGACAAAGCATCTGCAGTGGGAAGCCAAGGTCGCCTCGCTCAGGCAGAAAGAGGTCTCCGCATGAACATCACAATCAACGGGAAGACGATGTCCTTTCAGGCGCCGCAGAAGCTGAAAGCGATCGTGGAAGCGATGCTCCCCGAAAGAACAGACGAAGTGCTCGCTTGCTTCAACAACAGAACTGTGGTGGAGCTTGGCGCTGAGATCTATGAGTCGGCAGAGCTGTTCCCCATCACCTATGCCAACGAGGAAGGCCGACGGATCTATGAGCGCTCCCTGCGTTTCGTGCTGCTCATCGCCGCGCGCAGGCTGTTCCCCGACTATCAGGTGCGCATCGAGCATTCGATCGGACAGGGCGTGTATATCGAGCTGGACAGGATGCGGCTTTCACAGGGCGACGTCGAGTCGCTTGAAATGATGATGCATGACATCGTCGCCGAAAACCTCCCCTTCACGCGCAGCCGCTGGAGCAAGGAGGAGGCGATCACCTATTTTCAGGATGAGGGCGACCTGGACAAAGCCAGGCTGCTCATGTACCGCCCCTACGATTTTTTTGATATCTACACCTGCGGGGGGATGTCAGAATACTTTTACGGCGCGATGCTGCCCTCTACCGGCATGCTGAATGCCTTTGCCCTCAGGGCATACGCGCCGGGCCTTGTGCTGCTGCTGCCGGACCGCACGAGGCCGGATCAAGTGGCGGATTTTGTCAGCCTTCCCAAGCATATGGCGGTCCTCGCCCAGTCCAACTACTGGTGCAAGGTGCTGAACTGCTCCACCGCGGCTGACCTGAATGAACTGATCAAGCAGAATAAGCTGCGGGACTTCATCCGGGTCAACGAGGCCTTCCACAGCAAGTCCCTTGCCGGGATCGCCGAGGATATCACCAACCGCGGCGCGCGGGCCATCTTCATTTCCGGCCCGTCCTCAAGCGGAAAGACCACCTTCGCCAACCGGCTGAGCATCCAGCTTCGTGTGAACGGTTTGACCCCGCTTCTCATCTCCATGGATGACTTCTATTTTGACCGTGACAGCCTCCCGCTGGAGGAGGACGGACAGCCGGACCTTGAGGCACTCGACGCATTGGACGTTCCCCTGCTGCAATCCTGCCTGAACAGCCTGCTTTCAGGTCAGGAGACCCTGCTGCCGCGGTTTGACTTCACCACGAAGAAACGGGCGGCGGAAGGCGTCCGGATCCGCATCGGGACGGACACGCCGCTGATCATCGAAGGCATCCACGCCCTGAACCCCAGACTGCATGAACCCTTTGAGAAGAGCATGATGTGCTGTATCTATATCAGTCAGCTGACCACCCTGAACCTCGACTGGCATAACCGCATCCGCACGACGGATGCCAGGCTGCTGCGGCGCATCGTCCGGGATTATCAGTTCCGGGCGACCCCGCCTGAAAAAACGCTGGCCATGTGGGACAAGGTGCGCAAAGGCGAAGAGAAATGGGTCTTCCCCTTCCAGGAAAAGGCTGACATCGTGTTCAACTCAGCCCTGCACTACGAACTGCCCATCCTCAAGACCATCGCCTATACCATGCTCAAATCGGTTCCCAAAACCGATCCGCACTACATCAAGTGCAGCCGGATCCTCAAGATCCTCAACTATATGCTCCCGGTGCCGGAAGAAGTGTTCAACGAGATACCGCCGCTGAGCATCCTGCGCGAGTTCATCGGCGGCAATACGCTGTACACATGACTGAATGGGCAAAACGCGCAGACTGCCTCTGCGTTTTTGCCGGATGCCGCAGGGACTATACGTTCCTGGTGCGGACCGTCTGGATATCCGTATTCTCAGACAGCTGGCTGACCATGTCTGAGAAATGCAGGTTGGACGGCAGGTGGAGCGTGTACAGGTTCGTGTACACATTCTGCTCCGGCTTGTCCGCTTCTGGAACGTGTTCAATGTGGAAGTCGATGTCCAGCACTTTAATGCTGTTTTTCTGCAGGTAATCATTGATATAGGGCAGCGCGGCCGGCCGGTTGGTGAAGCGGATCTCGACCCTTTTGACCGTGTTCACACGGATCACCTGCTGCAGCCCGATCAGCACCATCATGATGAATCCGCAGATGATCAGGGCAAGCAGGTAGTAGCCAAAACCGATCATCAGGCCGAGGCAGGCGACGTTCCACAGGCTTGCCGCGGTGGTCAGGCCGGAAATCTTCTTCTGCGAGATAAAGATCGTCCCCGCCCCCAGAAAACCGATGCCGGAGATGACCTGGGCAGAAATGCGGCCGATGGAAACGCTCACCATCCCTTCGCTGCCGAAGGTGAGGATCGATTCTGTCAGCAGGCACTCCAGCACGGCTGCGAGCGCTGCGCCCAGGCAGACCAGGCTGTGCGTCCTCATCCCGGCGGGACGGTTTTTGTACTCCCGTTCGATCCCGATGATGCACCCGACCGTCACGGCGGCGAACAGCCGGATCAGCGCTTCATACCAGGTAAAGTCCCTTGCCTGAATCAATATTTCCATATCGACCCCCCCCTTGTACGGTATGCGTTCATATCCCTTTTATTATGCCGCATATTATCATGTTCATCGGACAAATGGAATGCCCTTGATCACTTTCCCAACGATATTCTTCCAATCTGTACAGAAAGCGTTCCCGCAGGAACAGGTATTCTTTCAGTCCGCATCATGGTAAGATGGTCGCCCGGAGGGATCAAGATGGAACAAGCCTGGCTGGTGGTCAATGCCTTCCTGCGCAGCGGTTCGTTCAGGGAGACGGAAAACGCGTTGCTTGCCGCGGCCCGGCGCGCGGGCCTTCGCATGCGCGTGATGGCGAATGACGCCTTCATTTCCGCAGACTGCATGGACAGCAGACCTCCTGCCGCGCTGTTTTTTGACAAGGACATCCGTCTGGCACAGCGCATGGAGGCAGCCGGGATGCGCCTTTTCAACTCCGCCCGCGCGATCGCCGTCTGCGACGACAAGACCGCGACGGCGCTGGCGATCGCGGAAGCCGGGCTGCCGCAGCCTGAGACCATCCTCTGTCCGAAGACTTTTCCGGGCGTCGGATATCCGGACCCCCGTTTCCTGGACGGGGTCATCGACAGACTCGGCTTCCCCATGGTGGTCAAGGAGGGGCACGGCTCATTCGGAAACCAGGTGTATCTGTCAAGTGACAGGGACGATCTTCTTCGGCTGCTGAAGGAGACTGACGGTAAGCCCCTTCTGTTCCAGCGCTTCATCAGCGAATCCGCGGGGCATGACCTCAGGGTCTATGTGGTCGGCGGCGCAGTGGCCGCGGCGATCAGGCGGGAGAACCGGAAAGGGGATTTCCGCGCCAATATCGAACATGGCGGCACAGCCAGCGCCCACGTTCCCACAAGGGATCAAGCATCTCTGGCTGTGGCGGCATGCCGTGCCTGCGGCGCTGATTTCGCGGGTGTCGACCTGCTGGTCTCCCATCACGGCCCGCTCGTCTGTGAAGTCAACTCAAACGCGCATTTCCTCGGACTGACAGCCGCCACCGGTATCAACCCGGCCGATCATATCGTCAGTCTTGTGAGAAACAGCCTGTGAAAACGATTTGGCTCGTCTATGAACGGAACAACGTGGAGCGAAACCGATTCTTCATCGACCGGTGGTTTGACGCCGCCCGGGTGAGGGGCATCGGGATCAGCCTGGTGATGGAAGATGAGATCCGCTGCGGCATGAGGGAGGATAAGCCAATCATCGTTCACCGTGACGGCCATCCCCTGCCCATGGCGGCGGTGATGCGGCTGAACAGGCCCCTGATGACAGCGCATTTTGAACATGCAGGCATCCCCTGCTTCAATAACGGGCGCGTCGCCCGGATCTGCAACGACAAGCGGCTGACCCACCAGGCGGTATCCGGCCTTGCGCCCATGATGGATACCGTGTTTTTGACCGGGCAGGAGGAGGACCCTCCCTTCCCCTATCCTTTCGTTTTAAAGAGCGCACAGGGCTGCGGCGGCCGTCAGGTCTATCTGGTGAGCGGCCTGGAATCCTTCCGCTCCGCGCTTGAGGCGATCCGTCCGGACGGCGCGCTGGCCCAGGTCATGTGCGACATGCCGGGTAAAGATGTGCGCGTTTATGTCCTTGGCAACCGGATCAGAAAAGTCATGCTTCGGTTTTCATCCGTTGATTTCCGCAGCAATATCGGCCGGGGCGGCAGTTTCTCGCCGTATGAACTGACGGCGGACGAGCGGAAAATGGTGCAGGACATCATGGCGCTGTTTGATTTTGGCCTGGCAGGGATCGACTTCATCTTCCACCGGGGCAGGCTCGTTTTCAACGAGATCGAGGACGCGGTGGGGACGCGGATGCTGTACGCAAACGGCATTGACATCGTCAGCGAGTACCTCGGCCTCATCCTTGACCGTCTGGGCTGAATCAGCATAGGTCCCGCGGCGGGATCCGTCAACTTGATAACAGGCTTTCCATGGTTTATACTAATGTCGTTTTCAGGCGGGGTGAAGCAGTTGGACGTTGACCTTCACGGGATGAACCTGTACCAGGCGCGGATCGCACTTGCCGGCGCGTTTAAAAGAGCGACAGCCGCGGACTACCGTATGCGCGTCATCCACGGTTACCGTCAGGGCCGCGCGGTCAGGGATATGGTTCTCAACGAGTTCAGCCGCCACCCCAGCGTCCTGCGCATTGAAAACACACTGAACCCCGGAGAGACTGTGTTTGTCCTCAGGGAGTTGAACTCTTAAGGAGTGACGATGCCCAACCGTCCAAACAGGCCGAGGGTCCAGAGAAAGCGGCGCAACGAGCCGCGACTCGGCCTGCTTTTCTTCAGCCTGGCGATCATTGTCCTGCTGCTGATCCTGGCCCCCAAGGAACCGACCAACAAAGCGCTGAACCTCAATCCCGACGGAACGCTGACCAGCGTACACGAAGGGCTAAAAATCAGCGAGATCATGGCTGACAACGCCTCCGCGCTGCCGGATGAGTCGGGGAACTTCCCCGATTGGGTGGAGCTGGTCAACGTGTCAGAGCGCACCATCAGCCTGGAAGGCCTCTCCCTGTCCAACCGCCCGGACAGGGCTCGGTTCATCTTCCCGGCTGTCAGCCTTGAGCCGGGCGGGCGCGTCATCGTTTTCTGTGACAACACCAACCAGAATGACCCGGCAAAGCCTTTTCATGCGAAGTTCAAGCTTTCCAGCATCACCTGCAGCGTATACCTCTTTGATACGACGGGGTATGTCCTGGACAAGGTCGAGAATGTCCCGACCCTGAACGCGAATGAGACCTGGGCCCTGCAGGACGACGGGACCTTCCTGAAAAGCGATCTGTATACCCCCGGTCATCCCAATGACCAGGCAGGTTATGACGCCTACATGAGCGGCTACATTGTCAGTTCCGGCCAGCTAGTGATCAACGAGATCTGCCCCGCGCCGCGGTCAGGGCTCCGGGATGAGGATGACGAGCTGAGCGATTGGATCGAGCTGAAGAACAACAGCGCTGAGGTCATCGACCTGAGCCGTTTCGCCCTGTCTGACAACGAGCAGCGGCCGGTCAAGTGGGTCTTTCCCGAGGGCTCCTACATCGCGCCGAACGGATATTACCTCGTCTTCGCCTCCGGCAAGAACAGGAGCAATCCCGGGGGCTATCCCCATGCCGACTTCTCCCTTTCAGGCGAGGGAGAGACGCTGACCCTGTCGACCCGGCAGGGGCAGCTGCTGGACCGCATCGCGTACGAAACGATGCCGGCCGACAACAGCTTCGGGCGGAATGAGAGCGACGGCAGCTGGACGGTCTTCACCATTCCGACGCCGGGCGCCCCGAACAATGCGATCGGCTTCAGCATGGCGGAGAAGTACCTGCGCGCCACCAACACCACGGGCGTGTACATCAGCGAGATCATGAGCAGCAATGACACCGTCATCGCCGCCTCCGGCTACCCGGTGAGCGATTGGGTCGAGATCCACAACGCCGGCAGCGAGGTCAGGGACATCAGCCGCTGGGGGCTGTCCGACAGCGTGACCTGGCCCAGGAAGTGGCAGTTTCCTCAGGGAACAAGCATCTGGCCGGGCGAATACAAGATCGTCCTGCTGGACAAGAGCAAGACGCCTGGTTCTGATGCTGCGGCGCTTCACGCCAGTTATGCGGTCTCGCGGGCAGGCGGAGAGGTCATGACGCTGTCGACCCCGGAAGGCAGGGTGCTGGACAGGATCGTGACACCGGAGATCCCCACGGATATATCCTACGGCCGCACCTCCGGGATGGATGGCTTTTTTTATTATGACGCACCAACGCCCGGATCTGCCAACGGCATCGGTTTTACCGGCTTCGCGCCCCAGCCGTCCTTTTCCCTCAGCGGCGGCCTGTACCGCGAGGACGTCACGGTCAGCATCAGCGTCCCTGAAGGCAGCGAGGTGCGCTATACCCTGGACGGATCGATCCCCACCATTTCAAACGGGACCGTCTATAACGGGCCGATCGAAATCAGGGACACCGCGGTCCTTCGGGCGCGGGCATTTATCGGCAGCTTGCAGCCTTCCGCCCCCATCACGGCAACCTACGTGCTGAAGACCTATTTCTCCCTGCCCGTGGTCTGCCTGACGGCTGACCCCATGGAGCTTTGGGACGGTAAGACCGGGATGCTGGCGGCCGGCGACGGGATCAACCTGCTTCAATATGAAAAGATCCCGTTCAGCAATCCTTCTCCGGTATACAGGCTTCACGGCAAGGTGCAGCGCCCCGGCTACGCGGAGATGTTCAGCAGCGCTACAGGGGAACAGGTTTTCAGCCAGGGCGTCACCTTCGGGCTGATCGGACAATATTCCCTTGATATCCCGCAGAAATCATTCAAGGTCACCTCAAGGGCAAAATTCGGAAACAAGTACTTCAACACCGCCCTTTTTGAGGATCGTCCCTATGATCAGTATAAGTCCTTCGTTCTTCGCGTCAGCGGAAACGACGCGGTCTGGACCAGAATGGTGGACGGCGTCCAGTCCCGCCTGGTCGACCGGCTGAACACCACCGTCATCCACCAGGCCTGGAAGCCCGTCATTGTCTACCTCAACGGGCAGTACTGGGGACACTACAATATGCGCGAGCGCGTCAGCAGGCACTTTGTCGCCCAGCATGAAGGCATTCCGCTGGAAGAGGCGGACAACATGACCATCCTTGAGGGGAACAGCAAGGCCTTCTGGGGCAGCAACGCCGAGTACAGGGAACTGCTCGCCAAGGCAAAGACGCTCTCCCCCGGCAAGAACCCCGATGATCTGAAGTACCTGACCGACAGGATCGACGTTGAGAATTACTTCGACTACATGATCCTTGAGGCGTTCTTTGCCAACACAGACACCGGCAACATCCGCTATTATAAGGTGCCAGGCGGCAAATGGAAGTGGATCCTGTTTGACCTGGACTATGGCCTGTTCAACTCAAGCGCGAACGGCATCCGGAACATCCTGAACCCAAAGGGCACCGGGGTCAACAATGCGATCGACAACACGCTCATCCGCAAACTGCTTGAAAACAATGAAATGAAGGACCAGTTCCTGCGCAGGTTCGGAGAGATCTTCCGCCAGCTGACGACGGAAGTGATGCTTGCGCAAATTGCGGAGTGCTATGACATCCTTCAGCCGGAGATGATGATGCACTTTGAACGCTGGGCTTCCTTCAACCTCAAGAGCATTTCATCAGAGCAGCCCCAGACGGTCGACGGCTGCATGCGTTACTGGAACCAGCGCGTGGACAGGCTTAAAAACGTGGTCAAGAAGCGGCCGACCCTCTGCTGGGATCAGGTCAAGGAGTGGTTCGGCCTGTCAGACGCGCAGATGCAGTCCAACTTCGGCCCCCGGCCGGTGATGCCGGCTGACGCGATCTGACAAACATCATCCTGACCGGGAGATCGTGAGTGCCTGGAGCCATCCAGGACGCCGGCTGATGATTCCGGCTTTCTTTCAGCATGCATCCCGCTTGCGCCTCAGCCCCGGTTGTGATATAAATCGACAGAAACATAAAATCTGTCGATGGAGGGTTCTATGGACAAAAGGAAGATCGCCACAGTCCTGCTCCTCATCACGGCACTTGTTCTGGGCGTGTTTTTCGGTGTGCGCCAGATCCAGCCTCCCCCCGCATCCAAAGACCTCAGCGAGGAGAATATCACCGTTTCGCAGGCAGGCAAGGAGCCGAGCCTGAGCCTGATGCTCCAGCATATCCGCCAGATGGCATCCAAGGTCCATAGCGTTGACAGCGAGGGCATCAAAACCACGCACGCCTATCTGCTCCAGCAGCTTGAGGGGATGGGATTTGACGCGCAGGTTGATTGGTATATGCTGAGCATGGAAGAAGTGCTGGCTCTCCAGAAGGAGCGGGCCAAATACCGTCAGGTGGTCTTTGATGAAACGGAAGAGAGCAACCGCGATTACTCCGGCATCGGCGACAAGCCCACGATGAACCTGACAAATATCTACGCTCATGTTGATGTGGCGGACACGGAGGATACGGTCATTTTCATGGCGCATACGGACAGCGTCAAAATGGGGCCGGGCGCGTTTGATGACATCGTGTCCGTCGCGTCCCTGCTGGAAGGCATGCGCCAGCTGAAGTCCATGACACCGAAAAGGGACCTGCTCTTCCTGTTTACGGACGGGGAGGAACAGGGATTGCTGGGGGCGGCGAAATTCGTCAAGGACCATCCGGAATACCGCGGCATCACACGGCTGGTCGTCAACATCGAGGCAAGGGGAAACAAAGGGTCGCTGCTCATGTTTGAAACGACGCCCGCCAATCTGGGTATCGTGACGGAATACTCGAAAGCCGTCAGCAGGCCGGTGTCCTTTTCCATTGCGACCGCCGTATACAGAAGCATGCACAATGACACAGACCTGACGCGCTTCATCATGGACGGCTATCCGGGCATGAACCTCTCCGTGATCCAGGGCGCGGATGTCTATCACACCGCCCGGGATAACTACGAGACCTTCAGCCGCGGCAGTGCCCAGCACTATCTTGATACGGTCACTGAGCTGGTGGCCCATTTTGCGCAGGAGGAGAAGCTGGAGATAGAATCAGCGGAAGATTCAGTCCACTTCCCGCTGTTGTCCGGGAATCTGGTCGTTTTCCCGCAGAGTGCCGCGAACGCGATCGCCTACGCGGCATTCATTCTGACGCTGGCCGTATGCGTCTGGCTGGTTGCCGGCAAGAAAGCCAGCCTCGGCGCAGTGCTGGCTTCATCAGGCCTTCAGTTGGCATTGACAGCAGTATCGGGCGCCCTGTCCTTCCTGGTTGTCAGATTGACCCTGAACTCCTTCGGTCTGTCCGGTTTTAAGGATACCGATCCCGTTTTCTACGCCCTCCTCGGGATCACCGCGATCATCAGCTATCTTCTCTTCAGGCTCCTGTCAGGAAGGGTCAGACTGCCCTTCTCCCCCGCGCTGGGGGTCCTGCTGGTTCCCTCCGTTGTGGCCTTCGCGGCAACCTTTCTCTTCCCTGCCGTGACCTACCTCTTCTCCCTGTCGGTATTGTCCGGTGTGATCGTTATCCTCCTCAGCATCCTTTTCCGCCCGGGCGCAGCCCTGTACAATGCGATGGGAATTTTCCTTACGCTGCTGCTGTTTGTTCCGATCGTTCTGCTGGTCTATGTCGCGCTCAGTTACAGATCAGCATACCTGTCCGTTGCCCTGGCACAGATCCCGTTGACAATGATATGGGGCCTCATGACCCTCGCGAAGAGGGAGATCAGCAGTCAAAGCGCTCATTGATAATCGCATGAAGAAAAGAGGGATGGACTGCCACCCCTCTTTTTGTGTCCGGACTTCCTTATTTCTTGCTGATCGCCTTCCTGACCGCACCGACGATCGCCATGATCACACCTCCGCCGACACCGCCGCCCAATACGCTCGCGATGATACTTTCCAGGCTGGCGCTGCCGCCGGTTGAAGCGCCGATGCCCAGTAACACAAGCAATTGGCCGCCGAGGCCTCCCCCCACGATACCCGCGATCGAGTTGCCGATGTTGCCAAGCGAAAGCTTCGGCGCTGCCTTTCCCGCCGCATTGCCGCCCACAGCACCTGAAACCAACTGGATAATGATCTGCAGAATCCCTGTCATTTCATTGACTCTCCTTTCAAAAGGATGGAAACAGCTGTTGTATGATCCCTTTGTATCTTATCCGGTTTTCAACAGGATAAACAGCAGAAGCGGCTGACTACAGGCGGGAATTCAGGAACAGCTCCGCTTCCCTGAGGATGGAGCGCACGTCAGCGAAAGATAGCTTGCGAAGGGCCTGCTCATACGGCAGGATGTGCGCGGCCACGTCAACCCCTGACCTGGTTTCCTGATCCGGCTGGAAGCTTGCCAGAAAATAAGCGAAGTGCTTCAGCACTCCTCTTCCCTGCGGATAAACGATCTCCCCGCTGAATCCGGGCACGATGGCAGCCCTGATCCCGGTTTCCTCAAAAATCTCCCGAAGCGCGGTCTGTTCGTTGGTCTCTCCCTCCTCCACGTGCCCCTTGGGCAGCCCGGTGTTGCCGGAAAGTTCCGTGACCAGTACATAAAGCCGCTCTTCATCCCCCTGGCAGAACAGCACCGCTCCCGCGGAGTACTCGTGCTGATATGCGTCGTAAAGCTCCTTCCTGGTCAAGGAACATGGATAGATGGCCGATCCTGTCGCACTGATCCTGGGAGTGCCGACCGTGAATCTCAGTTTCCGGTAAAAGACGGCCATGTCGGACAGCGTCTCCGCAGATAGCTTCTGAAGGTCCAGCGTGCAGAAGGATTCAAGCACCATCCTGCGCCCGAGTCCCCGGCGCTGCTGCTGAGGCAGGACGGCGATCAGCAGGATCCGCCCTTCACCTGGGCTCCTTTCTTCGATGGACACCACCCCAATGATCCGTCCGTCCTGAATCAGGCCGAAAACATGATATCGATCCATGAATTGCCAGGCGGAGAGCATGCGCTTGAGCTGGCTTGCAGTCAGGTGCCTTGTGCAAGGCGCGATCAGCTGATTCACACTCGGCAGATGCATGCGGTTTTTCAGGTTGACAAACATCGCCCGCGGCTTGCGGACGTTCATGCTTTCCATTTCAGGCCGCCTGATGCCGGTCTGCTGCTGACTGCCGTTCATTTCTGTCATATTCGCCTCATATCCCTGAGAAATCAGCTGATCGCGCTCTGGGGTCAGGGCTATGCCTCATGCGCGTTGTTTCCGTATCACAGTGAATCATATGGAAAACGCCGCTGTCTGTCAAACCGCCCGGTGATGAATTTGAAAGAAGCTGGTTGAGAGAAAGGAAACACGGCGGTATACTGCAGGGAGAAACCGACTGCCTTCCGGATGAAGCAGTGGAAAGGTTATGTATGAATGCGATTGTTGATGGGATCCTGCTGCTTGAAGGCAGGGAGATCAAGGGCAAAGCCCTGCTTTTTGATGACAGGATCCGCAGGATCGTTGAATCCGGCGATATTCCCGAAAACTGCGGGATCATTGACGCACAGGGCCTTTTTGTCTCGCCCGGTCTGATCGATCTCCACGTTCACGGTTACCTGGGCGAGGATGTGTCGGACGGCAGCGAAAGGGGTCTTCGGATCATGGCGGAAGCTCTCCTGAAAAACGGGGTGACCGCCTTTCTGCCGACCACCATGACGGTCAGATGGGATGATATCCTGCTGTCATTGACAGCCATCCGTTCCGTCAAACGGCGCAGCGCCGAGAGGGATTTTTTGGGCAGCGAGATCCTCGGAGCCCACATGGAAGGGCCTTTCATCAGTCCAATGCGCAAAGGAGCGCAGGCAGAGGATGCCATCGCTGTCCCGGATGCTGACAGGATCCTTTCATTGGGGGATATTGTGCGCATCGTTACCATCGCGCCTGAAATGTCCGGCGGTCTTTCATTCATCAGAAGAATCAGGAAGGAATCGGATATCATCGTGTCCATCGGCCACTCCGACGCAAGTTTTGAGCAGGCAATGGAGGCCGTTTCCATGGGGGCATCCCACATCACACATCTGTTCAACGCGATGAGCGGGCTGAACCACAGATCACCGGGCGTCGTCGGCGCGGCGCTGACCGCGCCTGTCACCTGCGAACTGATCGCGGACACTTTTCACGTCCATCCCGGTTTGTTCAGCCTGCTTCTCAAAATCAAGAAGGAGTCGCTGGTTCTCGTGTCTGACTGCACCAGGGCCGGCGGGCTAGGCGACGGGCGATATACCCTGGGCGGGCAGGATATCCAAGTAAAGGGCATCCAAAGCCGGCTGAACGACGGGACGATCGCCGGCAGCGTGCTGAAACTGAACGAAGGCGTGCGGAACCTCCGGGATCACACCGGAATCTCCACCGCTGAGGCGGTGCAGTTTGCTTCCATCAACGCGGCAAAGGCGATCAAGGCCGATCGGGAAAAGGGTTCACTTGAACCGGGAAAGGATGCGGACATCGCGCTGTTTGACAGATATATGAACGTCTGTTCTGTTTTTGTCAGAGGCCATCTCAAATATGTCAGCAAAGACCTCGATGAACGAAAATTTCCGCTTGCCTCAGATTGAAATTACATATATAATACTAAATCGGCACATCCTTGCGCCATGCAAGACATGGCGCCATACGTCCATGAGGAGGTGA
>CAZVSG010000050.1:0-15441 GCA_964629345.1 uncultured Christensenella sp.
ATGCCAATCAACACGCCAAATCAGTGCAGGGTGAATGGGTGCGTTTGACGCTTACGAACGATCCTTGTTCTGATACCCATAATCAATAAACGTGAGGGTGATGGCTGTGGCGATTCACTTTTTTGCTGGACTTGTATATGTGGTTACCCAACTTGTGCGGAAATCTCTGGCGTTGTCAGTGGGTGTGAAACCGTTTCGCGCCATGCAGGATGTTGGTTAAGCCCATCCGTTCAGCGCATCCCCGCTGCTGTCAGCAGTTCGACTCGTCGAAAAACGCGTCCCCGTACGATATAGTAAAGTTCATTCCGCATCAGATTTTCGTCAATCTGTGTCATGGTGAATCTGTTGTCCTGCTGGAAAACGGACCATTTCACCTTACCTCAAGGCAGGATACCATCAGGAGTAAGCCGTCCATCGAAGCGTGGCAAATCCTTTATCCTGCCGGTGAAAACAGGCTGTCTTCCGCCATCAGCAACTTGGTGAAAACCCGTTGCCGATCACCTTAGAGCAGGAAAGGCATAGGAGACAAACGCCATAGCGCTGATAAAGACCTTGTCCTGTCTGCAAGAACCAAAACCACCCACGGCAAGGAAATCGAATACGGCTGCGGTCCACCGCAGAACCGCGTTATCTGCATATGGGAGACGGGTCAATTCCAGTTGAGCATCCTTTCATTGATGAATTGGTCCATATACCAGAGTGAATTCCGCTCCCAGGTAATCCTGTCCGGATAATTGAAAAGCCTGGCTACAGTTTTACCTCTCTTCTGCAGCTCAGCACGTGCCTTTTTCAGTATGTCCATGTCTGACTTGGTCATCGATTCCGCGGCGGCGTCAAAGGCCAGAACCGTGGCGTCATATGCCGTTTCAAGGGCGTACAGTGCATCCTGCTGCTCTATTGTCGGGATTTCCCCCGCTTTCGCATGCGCCAACAGCTCTTTCCCGATATTGATATACTTGGCTGAGGTCAGCCCGCCATTGATCAGCCAGCGGGAGTATTCGTAACTGACATATTGTATGGGCGGTGCGTCGATGCCATACACCTCCCGGATCACCTCCTGCCTGTGAAGAGGATCATTGAAGGTGAAATTCTTGATAAAATTCATGTACGGACCTGTGAGAACGTAATTGCCGTTGATACTTACCTTTTGGGATATATAAAGCGCAAGGATTGAGATCATCTCCGTGGTCGTTATATTTGTATACACATTCATGTCCCGGTTTTGGGTTAAATTTACTACTTTGGTGACCAGAAGAGGGTTATCCTTGATCTTGGAAAAGACCGCCATCATCATTTTCCGCTGACGCTCTGTGCGGCCCAGATCGTCGCCTTTTATAGTTGCATTCGTCCGGGCTCGTACATAATCCGTCATACCCTGACCATCCAAGTGCTGAAAGCCCTCTCTATAATACTTCGTGCCCATGTATGACATCTCAAGATCAAAATCAACCCCTCCGATGGCGTCTCCCAACATGATCATAGCCGAATAGTCAACCGCGATATACTTCTCAACTTGTACACCACCCAGATGCCAGCTGACAGCGTCGCAGGCCAACCTCAACCCCTCATCAATCGTATCAGCGCAGTTGATTGCCGCGTTCAGTTTATAGATACCTCTCACGCCCGGCACGTAAGTGAACGAATCCCGTGGCAGGGATATGAGACTTGCCACGCGTTCATCCAGGTTGATCGACAGTACCATGATGGCGTCCGTATGGCTGTTTTCCAGCGTTCTCTTGTATCCGGCGTTCCGGTAGCCACCTTGAATATAATCAATCCCAATGAAGAGGATGTTGAGAAAGCGCTGGGGCGTTTGCACATAGGGCCCAAGCGGCTGAACCGTTAGGAGCGGATTACCCGACACTACATCGGCCACTCCAAAGGAAAGTGGGCTGATCAGGAGTATGACTGCCAGGAATAAAGCAGCGATCCGAAGGTCGTGTTGACCTGATTTCATAGTTTCTTAATCTCCTCACCTGACCTGATCCTTCAATGTCCATAAGGTGTAATCCTCAAAACGTTGGAACCTGCAGCAGCAGGAGAAGCAATCTTTCCTTTTCCTACACCTTTTCCAGGCTGGCTTTCAACCGTGTGCAGAAATCAATGATTTTTCCTGTTTCTTCAGAATGGATGTTCTTCGCCGGGTCAACCAGCCTGAGCGTGTCCAGCACGATGCCGCCGGGGGCTTCCTTTCTCAGGTCATCAAAGCATTTTTCGGCGGATCCCCCCGAACAGGAAGCGAAAAAGGCGATCTTCCGCCCTGCCATCGGGTTCGCCCGGAGAAACGTGCGCAAAGGGGGAGCGAAGGTGCCCGCCCAGACCGGCGTGCCCAGGAGGATCACGTCATACCTGTCCGCGTCAAAGCGGTACGCCTCCAGCGCCGGGGCTTCCCTGAAGGAAGCGCTCTTCCCGGCCCAGAAATACTTGCCGAATCCGTCCGCGGGATACTTTTTCACCGGGAACAGCGGGATCAGGTCAGCCCGGAGCTCCTCCGCGATCCTTTCCGCGGCAAAACGCGTATTGCCCTCCAATGAGAAATAGACGACCGCTGCCCTCATGACATTCATCTCCTCTGCCCCGTGAATGAAGCCGTGATCCCGTGCCGTAAAAAAACGGGCCGCTGTTCCGCTTGTTTCCCCTGAGGGATTCCGGATCCTCTCCCGGAATCCTCGGGAGGGTCAGCATGTCTTCCGGAAACGTGCCGAAGCCGTCCGGCAGCGCCTTGCTGTTCAGCTGAAGCTGGCTGCGAAGGCGGTGTCCGTCACAGCAGTTCCCTCCTGCGGATCCCTGCAGTCATGAAACGCCAGGCTGCCTTCCTGTTCTTCAGCCAGGCGATCCTTACGTTGTTTCCGGTATTGCCCAGCATCCTGGGAACGAAGAACTTCGCGACCGTTTCCGGTCTGTCAGCCAGGATGTTGAAGACCCGCCTGAACCTCTTGTCCTGGATGACTTCAGAAGGAGCGCCGTCCGGGGTTTTGGTGATGAAATCGGTGAGCATCATGCCGGGCGACAGCCGGCCCGCGATCACGCCGCTGCCCTCCAGCTCCCGCGCGAGCCCTTTCATGAAGTAGGTCAGGGCATGCTTGGTGGTGCCGTACAGAACCGTCCCTGGCTGGATCATGTTGTTTGACCCCAGGCCTTCCATCGAATAGATGGCGCCATAGCCCTGCCGGATCATTCCCGAAGCCGCGACCTGTGAACCGAACACCATGCCCAGAATGTTCGTGCTGAGGACCTGCTGTGTGTGGGCCTCCCCGGTCTCCCATACAGCCTTGTGGGGTGTGTTGCTCCCCGCGTTGTTGATCCAGATGTCGACCTTGCCCCAATGCCCGAGGGATACGTCCCAGAGATTCTGAAGACTCTCCCTGCTCCGGACATCGCAGGGAACATAGATGAAATGTTCCTTGAACGGGGAGAGCGCCGCGGCGGCCCTTTCATCCAGGGTGTCTCCCCGGCCCGAGAGCGTGACCCCGCATCCGGCGCGCAAAAACTCCAGGGCCATGGCCAACCCGATCCCGCGCGTGCTTCCTGTGATCACGACGATTTTCATTCAGGTTCCTTTCGTTGCCTTTGCCGTACCGGATGGAAGCGGAGTGAGAAGACCATCATTTTGAATCCCAAAGGTCTCCGGTCAGCCGGATCTGGCCGCATCGCACCTCTGTCCGCAGCGGCAACGGGAATCCGCTCCGTTCAGCCTGACGCGACCTGGTTCTTGCCCCGCTCCTTGGCAAGATACAGGGACCTGTCGCTGATCCTGTAGAAGTTTTCCGTCGTGGTCTGCCTGTCCGGCAGGATCGTGGAGACGCCGATGCTCACGGTACACCGGATCTCCGGATTCTCCTCCATCCTCATTTCCTCGACCGCTGCCTTGATGCGGCCTGCGATCACCAGGGCCTGCTGATTGTTCGTGCCGGGCACCAGGACAACGAACTCCTCGCCGCCGTACCTGCCGAAAAGGTCGTAATCCCTCAGCTGTCTTCGGATCACAGCGGCGATGCTGTGAAGGACGGCGTCGCCTGTCAGGTGCCCGTGCCTGTCATTGACCCTCTTGAAGTCGTCCACGTCAAGCAGCAGGCAGGACAAGGGCTCCTGCCTCCTGGTGAACAGAGAGATCATTTCAGCGGCGCGTTTTTCAAAGGTCCGCCGGTTCAGGCTGTTGGTCAGCCCGTCGATCGTGGCAGCCTGGATGAGTTCCGCGTCCTGCTTTTCCTTGGCCAGGAGAATGAACCCCATGTTCCCTGCGGTCATCTGCAAAAAGAGAAACACAAACAGCCAGGTGTTGACAAGGCTGGATGAGGTCAGGCTCATATCAAGCGTGGTGGTGACGGCCGCGGCAGCCCTGAGGACCTGCATCAAAGCAGCCAGGCTGTATGCGGCGGCGACCGTTTTTTGCAGCGGGGAAGAGGGTTTGTCAGAAAACAGATGATAAGCCGGGAAGGCAAGGATCAGCGCCAGGATGGATGAAGCGGCGGTGATCCTGATGTTTTCATTGAAACCGGATGCAGTCAATACAATGAACGCGATGATGCCGCCGGCCAGCAGGGACAGGTATTTTTTTCGGACTTTCGGGGTGTAGTAATCCTTGAGGATCAAGATTGCGCTCAGTTCCAGGGCTGCCACCGCAAAGAGCAGGCTGTTCGCGGCCGCGATGATCAACCATCCATCCATATATGCCCTCAATCCAAGAGGGATCCATGCAACCGGCTGCAGCAGCTTGGAAAGCAGAAAGAAATTCAACGCCCTGCTTCTCTGCTGCCGTGAGGTATAGGCGAAGATCAGTATCCCGGAAATCAGCTGGCTGCCTACAATCACAATCATCATACTGGTCGTAGTGACGTTGTGGAGATTCATTCTGCTCGCCTTTCAGCCTACTTGTTCTCTTCGTAGTATACCATATGGGTGGGATCATGGTTCAAGCCATTATAACACAGCCATCGGGATATCGATGCGGCTGATCAGAAGGTTCCCGCTGTGAGAGAAAACGGGGAGGTCAATGCCGGGACTGCAGGTCTTCTCCTTCAGACCCTCTTCCCGGCTCAGGGAACATCATTTCCTCCAAGTAATGCTGGTTGAACATCGGATTGCCGCCCAGAGCGATGTGACGGGAGAGTTTCGCGATGCGCCGGATCTCATCCAGGCTGCCGGTATCCAGCAGCAGCATGCCGGCGCCGGTGAGCGCGGCGTTGCCGATGACGCGCACGCAGCTTGCCAGTTCAGAAGGGATCAGCCCGATGGCTGCCGCGTTCCCTGCGTTCAGCCGGCTGCCAAAGCCGCCGGCAAGGTAAAGGGTCTTCACCTGTGAAAGCCCGACTCCCGCTGTCTGAAGCAGCGTCCGGATGCCCGCGGCGATGGCGGCCTTGGCCAGCTGCGCGGCGCGGATATCGCGGGGGATGAGGCAGACCCCGTCGGTGATGTGAAGCCTGTCCTCCTGCGCCGCGCCGGTTTCATCCACGCGGCCCAGCCTCAGAAGACAGGCCAGCGCGTCGATCAGGCCGGAACCGCAGATGCCCACGGCGGGCGCGTCCCCGATGGTGTGGGCATCAAGCGAACCATCCTCCCGGATGGAAACCCCGTCCACTGCGCCCCTCACGCTGCCGCAGCCCATATGGATGCCCGCTCCCTCAAAGGCGGGGCCCGCCGCGGTGGAGCAGACGAACAGTACCTCCCCCTGCCACAGCGCGATCTCCCCGTTGGTGCCCGCGTCGATGAGCAGCGCGGCCTCATCCCTTCTGCACATGCCGCTTGCCAGCACGGCGCAGCTGATGTCCGCGCCCACAAAGGCGTCCATGCAGGGCGGAAGGTAGGCCGTCCGGTTCATCAGGGGAACCCGCTCGTCATACAGGCGTTCCGCGATGAAGGGTGCGCGGGAGAGCGGTGCCGTATCCTGTCCTGTCAGCAGATGGAGCATCGCGGTGTTCCCCGCGATGACCATGTTTTCAATGTCCGTTTCACTGATGCCGGAAAGCCTGCAGGCTTCCTGCAGTAGGTCGCTGAGCGCGCTTCGGATCATGTCCCGGAGCTGAACGCTCCTGCCGCTGATCGCCGCGCCGATCCGCCCCATCACGTCCGCCGCCACGGCCGCCTGGGGGTTCGCAGATGCCGCACTGCCCAAAAGCATGCCTGTGTACAGGTCAAAGACCTTCAGGGCGAGGGTGGTGGTCCCCACGTCGATGGCAGCGCCGTAATGGCCTGGCATGGGATGAAGCCTGACCGGCTGTCCAAGCCCCTCCAGTTGGATCTGTTCCATCCCCTGCTTTGCGGGCAGGACGGCTTCGCAGTCGCCCAGGAGCAGGGTCTGGCATGTAAGCCGGCTTCCCGCCCTGACCTCTGCCCCGTTGGCGGGGGAAACATCCCCCGAAAGCAGCACCCGGCACTGCCCGCAAGTCCCGCGTCCCCCGCAGGGATGGGGCTGGGAATAGCCATGCTCATCCAATACATGGGACAGCAGGGGCGTACCGGAAAACAGAATCTCCCGGCTTTCCCCGTCCTGCCGGAGGATCAGTTTATGCATCTGCATCAGGTCCAAAGAGGACGATGCCGAAATAGGTGACGGTGTCCTTGCCGTTGACGTATAACAGGCCGGTTCCCTTCACGGTGCTGTACACGTCGATCCCATAGCTTTCCAGGGACGGCAGGGCCCTGTCCGGATGAACGCAGGGCTTGCCCTCTCTCCTGGCGCAAACCTTGCACAGCCTGCACCCGCCGCAGGTCAGGTGCAGGAAGCCCCCCGGCAGCAGGGACGCCAGCTTTTCCTGCATCCGCTGTGAGAGCTGCACGTGCGCCTCCCCCGCCGCAGCCATCCCCTCAAAGTCAAAACTGTCCTCAAGCGGGGAGATGGTCTGGTACAGCAGACCAAATGGAAATGCCCGGACGCTGTCCATCAGCGACTGGATATCGCCGACGTCCGGCGGGCACATATAGCACTGTCCGTAGTTTCCGCAGGCATTCGTTTCGCAGATATCCCTGAAGACGGGGGAAAGGATGACCCTGTCGATGCTGACGGTCTCGGCTTTTGCCGCGCCGCAGGCCAGGGCGCAGGAGACAAGCGTGTCCTCTTTTGCCTGAAGCGTTTCCAAGCGGGGCATCTCCTTCATGCTTTTCATCCGAAAAGGACGTCCTCGGCAAAACCGGGATACCATTTCCGCGCTGCCTGCAGGCTCCTGCGCAGCGGCATCCCCTCTCCCGCCAGGAAGACCAGTTCATTTCCGGATTTCAGTTCTTCGCAGGGCGTGATACTCATCCAAGGGCCGACACATTCCACCTGGAAAGAACCTTCCGACAGCCGAAGCAAGCCTTTCACGCGCCACGCGTCCTCATACACCAGGCGGATGAAACCCTCGCAATCCGCACGGGGGACGCCTTCCCTCACGCGGACAAGCGCTTTCTGCAGCGTCACGTCCCGGGGCTCATCCGCCCAGTCAGTCAGCGGCGCCAGGGCTGTCATGGTCTCCAGCCAATCCGGGTCAAACCCTGCCTGCTCTGTCCTTCTGATCCGCGCGCGGGGAAAGCGGGCTGCCAGCAGGTCTGTCAGCCGGCCTGCTTCCTCTTCTGTCACCAGATCGGTCTTGTTCAGCAGGATCAGGTCGCTTACGGCCAGCTGCCTGGGGCATACCCGCACGGTCGCGAGCGTTTTTTCGATCCTTTTTGCGTCGCACAGCGCGACACAGCCTTTGTATGCAATATAAGGGAATCCGGCCAGCACTGTTTTGACCGCGGTCGGATCGCTCAGGCCGGAGGTCTCGACCAGGATCATGTCCGGATTTTTTCGAGTGGTTTCTGTCAGCGCGGCCTGGAACTGATCCATCCGGCAGGAACAGAAAATGGACCCGCCTGTGACCTCCCTTAGGCTTGCGCTCAGGTCTGACAGGAGTTTGCCGTCAATGTTCGCCTGGCCGAACTCATTGACGATCAGGGCGAGACGGCGATCTTTCCAGAGGCTGAGCAGACGCCTCAGGAACGTGGTCTTGCCCGCGCCGAGGAATCCGGTGACCAGCAGCAGCTCCAAACCTCAGCCCCCCGCCAGGGCGTCCCTGATCGCGCGGTCCAGTTCGTCCGCGGAAGGGATGAGGGAGGCGAACACCAGCCTGCCGTTGACGTAGATGGAGGGAAGGCTTTTCACCCCCATCTTCCTGCAGCGCGCGATGGTCATCTTCTCCGTGTACTTGTACTCGGCCAGGTCGATCATTTCGCCGAAGCGTTCCTTCGCTCCCATTGCAGCGGCCATCATGTAGGTGCAGGCGGCGCAGGTAGCGCTGTCCAGGGTGAACACTTCAACCAGGGGCCTTTTTAGGTTCATGTAATCGGGCAGATCGACCGGGATGTCTTCCTCAATGGATACGTAATTCTTCAGCATTTCCCGGGTTTTCTCCGGGTTCAGCACGGCCTGGGCCACCGCGATGCCGTTCTGGACCGGCACGTCATAGGGCATGTCACAGCCCGGGGCTACGATAAAGCTGTCCGTGCTTTCCAGGCTGTCCACGATGTCCAGCACGCAACGCATGTTCTCCTGCTGGGTTCCGTGCAGCATGACGGTGGTGAGCGGGATGTTGCCGCCCAGGACGATGCCGTGGGAATCGGTGATCCGTTTGGCCGCGGGAAGGTTGACGTTCTCGTCCACAAAGATGCTGTTGGGCCTGGTCAGGCACATGCTCTCCACGTTGCGGCTGGCGTCCCCGCAGACGAAGAAGCTGCTGAATACGCCTTTTTCCCTGATGTGCGCAAACAGATCCGTGTAAGGCTTTCTGAGAAACCGCTCAAAATGGTCCCTTGAGATCTGGCTGACGAGGGGATCTACCGCGGCGATGATGTCCGCGCCGGCGGCCATATAGTAGTCCGACATCGCCTTGGCGCAGTCCGCGCAGTAGGAGAGCAGGTTCTCCACATAGGCCTCATCATCATACATGTCCATGAACAGTTCATTGCCCCTCAGGTGCGCCGCCAGGGTGAAGGGACCGCAAACCAGGGCGAACAGCGCGGTGTCGTCCCCGACGGCTTTCTTCATGCGGCGGATGACGCTGGTCACCAGGGGGATCCGTCCGTCCGCCGCCTTTGGCAGCGTGCAGCGGCAGGGCACCGTCATGGTGTCCGCCAGCGGGTGTGTTTTGACAGACGGCGGACCATCCTTTTGCCATGACAGCCCGCAGCCCAGGATCTCCGCTTCGATCTGCAGATCGAACATCACCGGCTGCCCGTGCGGCCTGTACAGTCTGTTGACCGCCATGAGGGCCTCAAACAGCGCATCTTCGTCCGTCAGCACGGCGCGGGCGTCTTTCCCGGTCAGTTTTCCGGCATGAACCCCGGCGAAGGGGACCCAGGGCAGCGCGCTGCTTTTCTGACGGGAGAGAACGTCCAGCAGCACCTTTTTATCGCTCATGTTCCGTCCTCTGCTTTCCCTTTTGTCTGCTCAGCCAAAGAATGCCGCCGCCGCTTCCGCCGCGCTGGCGGCGTCGGGCGTATAGGCATCCGCGCCGATCTCACGGCAGAAGGCCTCGGTGACCGGTGCGCCGCCGACCATGATCTTCACCCTGCTCCTGATGCCGACCTTTTCCGCTTCCTTCACAACATCGCGCATCATACCCATGGTGGTGGTCAGCAGCGCCGAGCAGGCGATGACCCCGCAATCCTGCTCCATGGCGGCTTTTATAAACGTTTCTGGCGCGACGTCGGTGCCCAGGTCGACCACTTCAAGCCCCCTGCCCTCCATCATCATGCGGACCAGGTTCTTGCCGATATCATGCAGGTCGCCCTGCACGGTGCCCAGGCACACGCGCCCCTTGGCCTTTACGTTTGAGGCGGCCAGGTGCGGCTTGAGCACTTCCATGCCGTAATTCATCGCGCGCGCGGCGACAAGGACTTCCGGGACGAAGACCTCGTTGTTCTTGAACTTGATGCCAATGACGTTCATCCCGCCAAGCAGGCCTTCCTCAAGGATCTGCTTGACCGGCAGCCCGTCGTCCAGCGCTGTCTGCACCAGCTCTTTGACGGCTTTGGCTTTTCCTTCCTGCAGTCTGGCGGAGATCTCGTTCAACAGTGCGTTCATCCTCTATCCTCCGTATCTGAATTGAATTCATTGTATCATGGATTATCCGCCGCGCAACCGGCATGTTCCCTGAAATCCGTCCTTTCGCCCGGCAAATGGCCGGCGTTCCCTTCAGACGGCCGCTGAAGCGCTTCATCCTTCTGACGGATCGGCAGATCCCATTGCTGAGCGCAGCGGACGGCTGACTTTCCGGATCGCTTTGTTTTTTAAATTGAAATCCTTTATCAGCAGGATCATGTCCGCGGCATCAGAAAATGCCGTTGTCAGCGGTATCGTCTCCATCTCCCACAGGATGGGCCATTACGTCACGGCGGAAGGCGCGGAGCAGGAACTGCAGATATAGTAACTGCGCAGCTGCGGGTGTGACAGGATCCAGGGGTGCCTGATCAGCAGGCCCCTTGATGAGTTGGCCTTTTTGCTCTTCCGCGTTGCTTCTTTCATTCGGCGTAGGCTCCGCTGCGCCGGATTCTCTCGGCTTAACGGAGCCATCAGATATTTCCGCCCCTTCGGTGCGTCTGCTCATTCGTTCAGTATCAGTCTCCAGGACCGGCGGACGATGCGGACGTCAGACGATCTCTCAGTTCAGCACTTCTGCCAGGCTGACGAAGCGGTATGCCTTATCCGCCGGAAGCGTCTCCATCTGACTTAAGTAGATGTCCAGGGCTTCAGCTGTATGGATGCTGTTGTCAGACATGTGCATGACCATCACGGCTCCGCTTTTGGTGTTGCGTTTTAGCTCGTCTGCCAGTTTCGCCGCGTCTGTGGCCTTGTAGTCATTGGTGGTGTGGCTTCCGGAAACCGAGTGGGTGAAACCAAGGTCGAACACGGCGGTCAGACCTCGTTTGCTGACTGCCAGCGTCGGCGGGCGGAACAGCCGCGTCAGCGCCGGCCGTCCGTCGATTTTGATGTCGCCGACGACCGACTGCAGGGTCTCATAGCTGGTCACCAGGTCACGCTTCAAATCTTCCGCCTGTTCCTCGGTCAGGTCCGTGAACGTTCTTTCAGAATCCGTGCTGTTGGACAGCGGAAAATGTGAGTGGGTGTGGCTGGCGATGCTGTGCCCTTCCAGTGCGATGGCCCGCAGCAGGTTTGGATTGTAGAGGATGTTGTTTGTCCTGACAAAAAACGTTGCCTTTGCGTCATGTTTCCTGAGCACGTCAAGGATCCCGGTCACCGTTGCGTCTGTGCCCCAGTCGTCAAAGGTCAGGAACACCATGTTCCCGTTGTTGATGACCAATCCTTTTTTATCGATCCTGCTGATTTCCTGTCGGGTGAAACCGGGCAGCATCGAAGGGATATTGACCCAGAATATCCCCAAATAACGGGTTTGGATGGCTGTCATCGGATCGACGCTGAGCTGGCCGGGACGGATGGCGTCCCTGATCTCAGGCAGGATGCTTTCCTTTTTCAAAGGATAGGTGTAAAGGGCGTCCTGGTTGCTGAGGATCTCCATCACGGGCTTGAGCGCATAGATGTTTCTTTCCTGTGCGGCCAGCCTGACCAGCCCGCCCAGAACCTTGCTGCTGTGCTGGTACTGGCTCATCCTGAAGTGAACGATCTCTCCCCGCTGAAGCGCGCCGTTTTTCTGGGGCAATCGCTTTTCCAGCACGACAGCCGGATCTGTCTCCCGCTCGTCCTCAGGGTGCACCGCGTCGGTGAGGGCGGTCAGCAGGGTGAAACGGCCGGCGCCACAGGCCTGACGGAGGGCGTCCGTGACACCGCCGATGGCGGGGCGCACCGGCAGCGGGCCGGCATAGGTGTACATGCTGTATAGATCTTCCTTTATCTGCAGGATCTCCAGCAGTGCCGCTTCCGCGCCTTCCTTTTCCGTTGAAAGCGCAGCAATGCCCAGCGCATGCCCGTTTTGGAGGATGTCCTTCACCCCGGATGCATTCTTCGCCAGATCACCGGATGAGACGAAAAAGGTCGCTCTTGCGTTCACTGACGCCAGCGCGGCCAGCACCCCGTCAAGCTCCTCCTGATTGTCAAATCCGGAGAAAGTGAAGGCGGCGGCGCGTTCCGTGGTATAGACCCGTGCTATCTCCTGCGCGGGATAATAATGCGAGGCGAGCAGGGACTTCGCTTTTCCGGCAAGATCGGTTTGGACAAGCGCGGCGCACAGCTGTCGAAGGTAAGCCACGCCTCTTTGCGTCACGCCGTTGAGCTGCAGGCACAGAATGGCTCCTCTGGGCAATTCATCCAGGAGTGTTTCCGGATCCGGCAGGGCGGCGCCTGAGGAAAGCTGCAAGGTCCTTGTGGGAATTATAACCGATTCCAGCAGGGAGGCGCAGGCAGCGGCCAGCAGCTCCTCATCCGGAGGATCAAGGGTCAGCAGGCTGGTGGGTTTCAGTCCGATCATCATATGGATGGCAACGCTCGTCTTTACAAGGTCGGTGATAGTCCGCTTCACCGTAGAAATTCCGATGTCGGTGCCGCTGTCCGTATGGGTGATCCCGACCATCTGGCCGCTTTCGAAAATGCGCTGAAGGATCCCGCTGCTGACAGGCAATTCGGAACCTGAGACATAGAACACGGCCTTGACGCCATATTCATTCAGTATTGACAGGATGCTGACGGTGGATTCGGCATTACCGGTTCCGCAGAACACCATCTCGACCTTCATCCCGTCGCTCTTGTCGAAACTGGTTTGAAGGGCAGACCGCGCCTGCTTCCCGCTTTTGTCATATCGTCCCAAGGCATCATCGATCCCCTGGGCAACAGGCGAAACAGTTACGGTAACAGCAGCCGGTTCGACCTCATTGGCGCCGCGCAGGCTCGAAGTGCCCGCCAGTATGCCTGCGATCAGCAGCAGCAGGAGGACTGTCGTTATGAACTGTTTTTTTCCGGGCATCAGTGCCACCACATGATCGCTTTGTCTCCTCCCATGAGGCATTCTTCAGTCGAGCCAGCTTGATTTTTTTGATTATAACAGAAAAGGAACAAAAAACGCATAAATTGCTCCGAAAGGATATCCATTCGTAGCTGCCTGCTTTTTCCCCGTGAAGGAAACAGATGATGACAGCCTCCATTCAATTGCTCGGATTCTACAGTGACAACTGAAAAGCCGACCAGCGAATCGCCCATCCCATTAAGATGCCGGATGGAACAAATACTGCATGGCCGGTATTTCTGCCAATTGTCGAATAGTTGGCGATCCGTTATCTCAGCACATCTGCCAGAGAGGCAAAACGGTATGCTTTCTCTGGTGGCAGTTTCGCCATTTCACTCAGGTAGATTTCCAACGCTTCTGGCGTATGAACGCTGATATCGGACATATGCATGATGATGTTGGCGCCGCTCTTTGTATGGCGTTTGATTGTAGCTGCCAGTTTGTTCACATCGACCGCCTTATAGTCTTCGCTTGTAAAACTGCCTGATACTGAATATGTAAAACCGACATCAAGCACGGTTTTCAAGCCGGTCTTGCTCACCGCCAGCGTTGGGGGACGGAACAGCCGGGTCAATGCCGGCTGTCCATTGATCCTAATGTCACCGACAATGGACTGAAGGACCTGGTAACTGGTCACAAGATCCTGTTCAAGGGCTTTTGCCTGCTCCGGGGTCAGATCGGAAAATCTCGTGCCTTTGCCCCCGGACACATCATTTGACAGGGGAAAATGATCGTTCGTATGGCTGGCGATGCTGTGCCCTTCCAGGGCAATAGTCCGCAGCAGGTTGGGGTTGTAGGTAACGTAGTTCGTTCTGACAAAGAAAGTCGCTTTCGCGTTGTGTCTTCTGAGTACATCCAGCAGTGCTACAATGGTCCGGTCAGTCCCCCAGTCGTCGAAGGTCAGGAAAACCATGTTCTGGCTGTTGGGGATCGATCCCTTTTTGTCGAGTTTTCGGATCTCAGCTGAGGTAAAACCTGGAAGATAAGCAAGGGTGTCCACCCAAAAAATGCCGATATAGCGGGACTGGATCGCAGCAAACGGGTCTCCTTTCAGTTGCCCGGGATAAATCGCATCCTTTACTTCCGGCAGGATATCTTCCGCCTTGAGCGGATAGGTGTAGGTGTATTCGCGGTTGTTGAGGATGTCCATCACAGGCTTGATTTCGTAAGTGTTTCTCTGGGTAGCAAGCAGCTTCACAAGATCGCCTAAAATGTAGTTGCTGTACTGGTACTGATTCATCTGGAAGTGGATGATTTCACCCCTCTGAAGTGTGCCGAATCTCTCCGGGAACTCCTTTTCCAGTATGACAGCCGGGTTTGTTTCCCGCGCGTCCTCCTGCCTGGATGCAGTTCCCAAAGCGGAAATCAGGGTGAATCCTCCGGCACCGCTGGCCTGGCGGATGGCGGGGGTATATCCGCCGAATGCCGGGCGCACCGGCAACGGCTTTGTATAGGCGTAATCGCTGCTCAGCGTCTCCTTGACCTGCAGCATTTCGACCAAAAGGGTCTCTGCGCTGGTGATACCGGCAGACTGTGCTGCTATGCCCAAATCATGTCCTTTGTCAAGAATGGAGCGGATCTGCGATGGATGCTGCACAAGGTCTTTTGCTGAAATGAAGAATGTCGACCTCACCCTGAGGGTATCAAGAGCATCCAGCACATGATTCAGTTCCTCTTCATTGCCCAGACCGGAAAAGGTGAAGGCTGCGGCGGGCTCGGTTGTGTAGACCCGCGCCTGCTCCTGTGCCGGCACATAAGGGGAGGTGAGCAGGGACTTAGCGCTTACTGTATAATCGGTTTGGGAAAGAGCCGCACTCATCTGCCTGACATAGTCCAGTCCGCTTCTTGTCACGCCGTTGAGTTGAATGCAAAGGAGGGAGCCCCTGGGCAAATCGTTCAGGAGTGCGCCCGGGTTCTGCTGTGAGGCTGCGGAGGACAGCGTCACCGTCTTCGCGGGGACCATGACGGTATACAGATAGGAGGCGTATGCGGCGGCCAGGAGGTCATTGTCCGGCGCTTCAAGCGTCAGCACCGCGGAGGGCTGCAGCCCTGTCAGCAGCTGGACGGAGGCTGACAGCCTGACAAAATCAGAAACGGCGCGTTTCGCCGCGGTCTTGCCGGCGACATTGGCAGTCCCGGAGTAGGCGATGCCGACCGGGTGCCTGCTTTCTGCGATGACCTTCAGGCTCTCGGGATACTTCGCGACGTCCGCCTCAGTGATGAAGAAAGTGGAGTTGATCCCGCTTTCATCCAGCACGGACAGGAGCTCCCTGATCATCGACTCTTCATTGAGGCCCCAGAACACCAAGTCTGCTTTGCGGCCCACGCTTTTGTCCCTGCCGGTCAGAAGGGAGGCTCTGTCCTGCTCCCCGGCATTGTCATATCGGCTCAGCGCGTCTTCCAGCCCCTGGCTGACAGGGGCCAGCGTCGTCCCGGCGGATGAAGGTTCCGGTGTTTTATCCTTTGTACGGAAATAATAGACCACCCCAAGGCAGCAAAGGATGAGGACGAT
>CAZVSG010000051.1:0-15147 GCA_964629345.1 uncultured Christensenella sp.
GACATGCGCTTCAGCCGTGAAAAGGCGGAAGCGGCGAGGAACTTCACCAACAAGATCTGGAACGCCTCGCGTTATGTTCTGATGAACCTGATGGATGAGGCTGAAACCCCCGATCCCATAAACCTGAACGTGCCGGAGAAGTGGATCCTGTCCGGCCTGAACCGGACGATCCGCGAAGTCACCGGCCACCTTGAGGACAACGAGCACGGCCTGGCCGCGCAGAAGCTGTACGACTTCGCCTGGAGCGAGTTCTGCGACTGGTACATCGAGCTGTCCAAGGGCGACCTGTTTGACGGAACGGGGGAGCGCAAGGCCCAGGCCCGCGCGGTGCTTCATACCGTCCTTTCAAGCCTGCTGCGGCTGCTGCACCCCTTCATGCCCTTCCTGACTGAGGCCATCTTCCGCTTTCTCCCGGGCAATGAGGAGGTTTCCTGCATGCTCTCCAGGTGGCCCGAGGCGGATGAGCGCTTTGATTTCCCCGAAGAGGAACGGCAGATGGCGGGCGTCATGGACATGATCCGCTCCATCCGCGCGCGCAGGCAGGAACTGAAGGTCCAGCCGGGCGTCAAGGCCCGCTTGCTGATCCGTGCGGCAGACGGATGGGAGGGGATGCTCAGGGGCAGCGAGCCCTACTTCCAGCGTCTGGCGGGGGTGTCCGCGCTGACCCTGCTCAGGCAGGATGAAAAGCCTGAGGGCAAGCTCGTCTCAGCTGTGTCGGCTGTCGGGGAAGCGCTGATCCCCCTCGGGGAACTGGTCGATATCCAAATGGAGATCAAACGGCTGAACGCGGAGGCGGAAAACATGCGGAACGAGATCACCCGGGGCGAAAACAAGCTTCAGAACCCCGGCTTTATGAACAAGGCGCCGAAGGAACTGCTTATGTCCGAAACTGAGAAGCTGGAACGCAACCGGATGATGCTCAGCGCCCTTCTGCGCCGCATCAGCGATCTGAATCTGTGAGCGGGACCGGGTTTCATCATGTGCCGGTGCTGCTCAGCCAGACGCTGGAAGCGCTGCAGTTGCGGGAGGGCGGCGTCTATCTTGACGGCACGGTCGGCGGCGGCGGGCACAGCGAAGCCATCCTGACGGCGCTTTCCGGCAAGTGCAGCCTGTACGCGGTCGACCGGGACGGCGACGCGCTGGCCGCGGCCCGCGCCCGGCTGTCCACATGGGAGGGGGTCACCTTCATCCACGGCAATTTCCACGATGCCCCCCAACTGCTCGGTGAGGTCCTCTTTGACGGCATCCTGCTGGACCTAGGCGTATCCTCCTGGCATCTGGACAGCGCGGAGAGGGGCTTCTCCTATCATGAGGACGCGCCGCTTGACATGCGCATGGACAGGAGCGGCGGGCTGACGGCGGCGCAGTGGCTGAACACCCGGGATGAGGAGACCATCGCTCAAGCGCTTTATGATTATGCCGACGAGCGCTGGGCCGCCAGGATCGCGAAGAGCATCCTTCAGATGCGGGAAGAGAAACCGCTTTCGACCACCATGGACCTGGTGCGTGCGGTGGACCGGGCCATCCCGAAGGCTGTCAGGAGAAAAATCGAAGGGCATCCCGCCAGACGGACCTTTCAGGCGGTCCGCATCGCGGTCAACGATGAGATCGGGCCGCTGCAGCAAGCGCTGGAGGACCTGGTCCTCATGCTCAGACCCGGCGGCCGCCTCTGTGTGATCAGCTTTCATTCGGTGGAGGACCGCGCGGTCAAGCGCGCATTTGTCCGGATGAGGAATCCCTGCGCATGCCCGCCTTCCGCTCCCGTGTGCATCTGCGGGAAGGAACCGGTCGCCACGCTGCCCAAGGGGTATCCCCTGGCTGCCGATGAAGCGGAAGTGACGGAGAACCCCCGTTCCCGCAGCGCAAGGCTGCGCGTCGCGCAGAGGATATAGCATGAGTGTTCTATATATCGTCTCCACCCCCATCGGGAACCTGGAAGACATCAGCGCCAGGGCGAAACGCGTCTTGTCGGAGGCGGACATCATCCTGGCCGAGGACACGCGGGTGACCGCCAGGCTGCTCAGCGCGTTTGGCATCAGGACGAGGCTGGAGAGCTGCCATGAGCACAACGAGGCGGACAAGAGCTGGGAAATGATCAGGCGCATGTCGGAGGAAACGCTGTCCGTCGCCCTGGTCACCGACGCGGGCACGCCGGGCATCTCCGACCCGGGTGCGAGGATCATCGCCGCGGCCTGGGAAGCAGGGATCGAGGTAAGGAGCGTCCCCGGCCCCAGCGCCCTTGTTTCTGCGCTGTCCCTGTCAGGGTTTGAGGAGAAGGAGTTCACCTTCCATGGCTTCCTGCCGCGCAGGAAGGGAGAGCTGATCAGGAAACTGAAGGGGATGGCCGGGCAGACGGGGCTGGCGGTGTTTTATGAGTCCCCCCACCGCATATCGAGTCTTCTGTCCGCCATCAATGAGGTGTATCCGGACGCCATGCTGTCGGTCAGCCGGGAGCTGACCAAGCTGCACGAGCAGACCCTCCGCGGAACCGCCGGGGAAGTGCTCGCGCGGTTCATGTCCGATGAGGGCTTGATGCGGGGCGAGTTCTGCCTTGTGTTAAGGCTTGCCGGGATCAGCGCGCGCCCTGAGCGGGAGCAGTCCCCTGAGAGCCTTGAATGCAGGCTCATGGGCCTTGTGCTGTCCGGGATGTCCCTGAGGGAAGCGTCTGAAGCGCTGGTCATCCAGGGCGAAAGGAAGAACCTGGTGTACGCGGCCAGCCTGAATGTCAAACGCGCCGCGATGATGCTGAGCGAAGAACAGGGAGGGATGAATTGACTGCAATCCCCCTCTCCTGATATGCTTTCCGTGCCGGTATCAATAAAGCCGGACGCCGCAGCTTTTGCACGATCGTCAGGCATCCCTCGGGAGCCTGAACGGAGGAGACCATGACACAGACAAAATTCCGCGGGGAACGCACCCTTTACCTGGTCCAGCTCGCCATTCTGACAGCGATCCTCCTGTTTCTGGAAGTCACCGGCCTTGGCTATATCCGCATTCCTGCCATCAGCATGACCATCATGCAGGTGCCTGTTGTCATCGGCGCGATCGTGCTTGGACCGGGCGCCGGCGCGGTCCTGGGCGGCGTGTTCGGTCTGACCAGTTTCGCGCAGGCCTTCGGAAAGGACCCCTTTGGGGCGATCCTGCTGAACCTTGATCCCCTTGGCCTCTTTGTGACCACTGTCTTCACGCGCATCCTGATGGGCTGGCTCTGCGGCCTGATTT
This sequence comes from uncultured Christensenella sp., assembly GCA_964629345.1. Classification (GTDB taxonomy): domain Bacteria; phylum Bacillota; class Clostridia; order Christensenellales; family Aristaeellaceae; genus UBA6115. The sequence continues at coordinate 3,223 of CAZVSG010000051.1, forward strand.
ATAGAACGCTGAACAGGACGAGAGTGAACGGCGGCCTTTCGCTTCTGATCGCAAGCCTGTCCGGCGCGCTGCTCAACACCCTGTTCTTCATGAGCATGTTCATCCTTTTCTTCTTTCAGGCTCCTGACGTACAGAACCTCGCGGCGGGCCTGGGAACAAATGATCCGCTTCTGTTCGCTGTCCTGCTGGTGGGCGTTCAGGGACTGATCGAAGCAGGCGTCTGCACGCTCCTGGGCTCCGCCATCGCCAAAGCGCTGCTGAGCACCCAAAAAAAGAAAGCCTGATTGGAGAGAACCCGCATGATCCTCGTGATGGATATCGGCAACACCAACATCAAGACAGCCGTCTTTGACGGGAAGGACCTGGTCAAGTCATGGCGGGTCTCCACGAACACGAGCTATACGTCGGATGAATACGGCATCCTGATGAACGGGATGTTCCGGCAGGCGAACCTTTCGATGGATGGCCTCGCCGGCATCATGATCTCCTCCGTCGTCCCCAGCATCAACTTCACCATCGAGCACATGTGCCATGACTATTTCGGCCTGGAACCGCATTTTGTGGGGCCCGGGCTGAAAACAGGCATCAATATCCTCTATGAGAACCCGAAGGAACTGGGCGCTGACCGAATCTGCAACGCCGTGGCGGCCTATGCGCAGTACGGCTCACCCTGCATCTTCATCGATTTCGGGACGGCCACCAGCTTTGGCGCCATCAGCGGGCGCGGCAATTTTCTGGGGGGCTGCATCCTGACCGGCGTCCGCCTTGCCCGGGACGCGGTCGTGGGCGGGACCTCAAAACTGCCTTATTTTGAACTGAACCTTCCGGAGAAGGTGATCGGCCGCAGCACCATCACCAACCTTCAGTCCGGCCTCCTGTACGGTTACGTCGGTCAGGTGAATTATCTGGTCAGCCGGATAAAGGAGGAGATGGACGCCCCGAACGCTTCCGTCGTCGCCACCGGCGGTTTTGCCGGACAGGTCGCCAAACAGACGGATGCCATAGAGCACGTGGACAGCCTGCTCACCCTGAAGGGCGTCAGGATGATCTATGAGAGGAACTTCATTCCCTGACGCCTCCCTCGCCCGGTGACGCCGTTGCGGATCAATGAACCGCGGCTGTATGCGCAGCCGCGGCATATTGCTTCAGTCCTGATCACCTGTAATATCGGGTCCTGTATTCCAGTTTCTTCTTCAGTCTTGGTTTTCGCTGCTTGGTGATCACGCGGTAAATGAACCGGGACAGAACGATCACCGCGATGAGCGGCAGCAGGACGATGATCAGGAACTCAAGCGAAAACCTTGGGAAGGGGTTGGGGTCGGCGTCGGAATAGGCGATGATCTCCTCGACCGTCGGGGCGAGGGATGCCCGCCTGGCGATGCTCCTTGACGCGAGCAGTTCATACTCGACCGGCTCTGCGCCCGCCCTGTCGGGGATGAAGGTCATGACGCCGATGACTTCGCCGGCTTCCACAGGCGCTTCCAGGGTGCGCGTGTACTCGATCCCGGTCCGGGTGTTGTACAGCTTGACCCGGTCGTCCAGCTTGTTTCTGGGGGCGATCAGGGAGTCGTCCGCGGTCGGGTCCTTCTTGCGGATGTTCAGCTCCAGCCTGCCCAGGTCCGCATCATCAAGGCTGAACCCCGTGATGTTGATCGCCTTCGGGTTTTGATTGTAGATTTCCGTTACGCTCGTTGAAACGTACTGTGAAAAACCGTACTCCATCAGCCTGCGCGTGTCCGTCCAGCGCGCGGTGGAACCCGACTTGAGCACGACGGAGATCAGCTGGATCCCCTGTTTTGTCGCCGAGCCGACAAAGCAGTACCCGGCGATGGAGGTCTGGCCGGTCTTGATGCCGGTGGCGTACTGGTAGTAGTTTGCGTTTTCGTCGCTTTGGGTCATGAATGCGCGGGACTGGCTGGAAAGGCTGCGCTCCTTTGACAGGTTGGTCGCGGGCATCGTATAGGAGCTCAGCATGGCGATCCTGCGGAACTCATCGTTCTGCATCGCCTCCCGTGCGATGATGGCCAGGTCGCGCGCGGTGGAGAGGTGATAGTCGTCATGGTAGCCGTGGGCGTTCGCGAAATGTGTGCGCGTGCAGCCGTAGCGCGCGGCGGCTTCGTTCATCAGTGCGACAAAGGCAGCCTCGGAGCCGGAAATGTGCTCCGCGATCGCGATAGCCCCGTCATTGCCGGACGCGACCATCGTGGCCCTGATCAGCGTGCTCATCATCACCTGTTCGCCCGCCAGCAGGCCGATCCGGGAGGCGTCCTCGGGGATGGCTGTGGCATTGGGGGAAACAGTCACCATTTCGTCGGGCTGTGACAGATGCAGGGCCAGCAGAACGGTCAGTATTTTTGTCGTTGAGGCGGGCGGCTTCAGCTCGTCGGCGTTTTTCTCAAACAGGACTTCCCCGCTGGCCTGTTCGATGACGATGGCGCTTTCGGCCCGCAGGTTCCGTGCTTCCAGCGCATCGGGATTGGCGGGATCGTACTCGCTGGCTGAAGCCCGGGTGAACGGGAGCGCGGCCAAGAGCAGAGCCAGGGCCATCACTGTCGAAAAAAGCCTGAACCGCCTTGTGCGCGTCACGTCCGCCTCCCCCCCGTTTGGTGCGCACATCCTATCACAGCGCGGTCTTCCTGTACAGTTTCGGGCCCTCGTCATACAGGTTGATCCCCCGGCTGTCCACCGCCACGACCGCCGGGAAATCCTCGATCTCAAAACAATGGACCGCCTCCGCGCCCAGATCCGGCCAGGCGATGACGCGGCTGCTCCGGATGGATTTGGAGATCAGCGCGGCGGAGCCGCCGACGGCGGCGAAATACACGGAGGGATACCCCTTCATGGCCTGAAGCGTCTGCGACCCAAGCCTGCCCTTGCCGATCATGCCCTTGAGCCCAAGTTTCAACAGCGGCGGGGTAAAACGGTCCATCCGGTAGCTGGACGTCGGCCCTGCGGGGCCGACTGCCTGACCGGGACGCGCCGGCGCGGGCCCCACGTAATAGATGGTCTCCCCTATAAGGCTGAACGGCAGCGCTTCCCCGGCCTCCAGCATCGCGGTCAGCCGCCTGTGCGCAGCGTCCCGGCCGGTCAGCACCCTGCCGCTCAAAAGGACTTCATCCCCGGCTTTCAGCTGCAGGACCGTCTTGTCTGTCAGGGGAAGCTGAACGTGGATCTTCATACGATGCTCCTCAGACCGTTCTTTCGGCGTGACGCGCGGCATGGCAGCAGATGTTCACTGCGACCGGCAGCCCCGCGATGTGGGTGGGCGCGGTGATGATGTGGACCTTCAGCGCGGTGGTCCCGCCGCCGTAGCCTGCCGGGCCGATGCCCAGAAGGTTGATGTCCCTCTCCAGTTCCCTTTCAAGCTCCGCGTAGCGGGGGTCCCTGTGGCTGCGGGTCAGGGGCAGGCTGGTCGCGCGCTTGGCCATGACCGCGCAGAGTTCAAAACTGCCGCCGATCCCCACGCCCACCACAAGGGGCGGGCAGGGGTTCGGGCCTGCCTCTTCCACCGTTTTCAATACGAACCGCCTGACGCCTTCAACGCCGTCGCCGGGTGTCAGCATCATGAGCCTGCTCATATTCTCCGACCCGAAGCCCTTGGCGACCGCGGTCACGTGCACCGCCTCCCCCGGGACGATGCGCATGTGCAGGACACAGGGGGTGTTGTCCCCGGTGTTCCTGCGGTCAAACAGCGGCTCCGCGACGATGGACTTGCGCAGATAGCCTTCCATATAGGCTTTGCGGACGCCCGCGTTGACCGCGTCTTCCAGGGGGCCGCCTGCAAGATGCACGTCCTGGCCGATCTCAAGGAAGACCACCGAGATCCCGGTGTCCTGGCAGACACAGAGCTCCTCTTCCGCCGCAAGCTCATTGTTCCTGATGATCTGATCAAGCGCCATGCGCCCCAGGGGAGATGCTTCCTCTTTCCGCGCCTGTTTCAGCCTATCCATCACGTCGGGACCGATCCTGTAATTGGCATCCAGGAACAGCTCATAGACCGCCTGCGTGATGGCCGCTGTCTGCACTTCCCGCATAAGGTACCCTCCCATCCGTTCAATCCACAACGATGACCTTTTGACGCCAGGCGCTTTGGGGCGGCTTTCCGGCGCCCAGTGCCCAGAGCTCCTCAGCGCGCATGTCGTCCGTCAGGCCGGGCCAGCCTGCCCGGGCCGGCCTGTCGATGATCGGGAAGCCCGTCTTGGCCAGCGCGGACAGCAATGGGACGGCGCGCTTTCTGAACCCCAGCAGACGGGCATACTCCGGTATCTCCGGAAAATCGGACGCCCCTGTGAGCAGGTGGCTGAGCGCGCGGCTGATGCGGGCATAGGGATAGCGTTTTGACTTGACCAGGCTGATGAGTTCCCGCCTCGTCGCTGCTCGTCTTGCCATTTGGTGGATCCTTTGTTCCAGGCCTTCAGCGATCTCAGGCGAACGCCGCAAGGCCTTGCGGCTGTCCGATATCAGGGAAGCGATCAGCGCGCGGTCCAGGCCATCCGGAGGATGGATCTGTCCTGACGCCAGGGCCTGTCTGATGATCAGTCCGCTGGGCTCCGGGCAGGCGGCCATCGCGCCCTCTTCGTCGCCCTTCATCAGCATCGACCGCACCGCGCTTGCGGAAGCCAGGGGGCCGCCGTCCAGGCTGTGATAGCTGCCGGAACGCGGAACCGGGATCGGGATCATGAGGCTGTCACGCCGCTTCAGTTCCCTTAGGTAGCTGAGCCCCAGGATGAAATTGGGGGAGGAGATCAGGCTTTCCGGAAGATCGGGCATCGCCTCCGAAAGCGCCTTTCCCTGGGCTTTTGCGAAGGATTGGCCTGCCGCCAGCCCTTCCCTCAATTTCATGACGTATCCGCTGTCCGGCCGGTTCATGATGCCGGCGGCGGTTTCCAGCCAGTCCAGCCTGTCCGTCTCGCACCCGAAGCTGAGGTGGCTGACCAGGCTCATCTGATGGAGAATGCCTACCCCGCCGCGGGCAAAGCGGTTCGCCTGCGCGCAGGAGAAGCTCAGCGGCATGCCGACAGCCAGGTCAAACCCATTTTCAAGCGCCATCCTAGCCCGGTCGAAGGTATGGAACAGCATCGCTTCCCCGCGCTGGGAAAACGCCCCGCCCAACACGCAGACCATGAAATCGGCGCCGGTCAGTTCCCTGGCGCGGCTGAGATGGAACAGGTGGCCCTTGTGAAAAGGGTCATACTCCGCGATGACACCGCAAACCCGCATACTCCCTCCCTGCACGGTGAAAGTATAGCATAGGGGGATCAGGGTTTGAAAGTTGACACGGGCGCGGCATGCCCATATAATCAAAAAACTGAACAAAAAGGAGGTGGCTTTTCATGGATGACGGCGTTATGTGCCAGTCTGGCGAAGGCGTCCCGCGAATACGGCGCATCCATGATGCGCTGCCCGCATAGGCCTCCCGACTCGCATCCATCAACGTCGCCGGCGCTCGCAGAACCGCAGGGTGTTTTTTTGCGCGGATGCTTGATATGGAACGGAGGTGATTCCCGTGAATTGGGAACAGATTGAAAGCCGCCTGGATCAGCTGCTGTCGGAAAGCCGTCACGGCCAGCTCCGCGGCGCGCTGATGATGCTCAACCCGGTTGACATCGCGGAATATATGAAGAAACTGGACCGTGAGAAGCTGCTGCTTCTTTTCCGCATCCTGCCCAAGGATGTTTCCGCGGACGTGTTCAGCTACATGGACGCGGACCAGCGCCAGGCCCTGGTGGAGAGCATCGCGGACGCGGAGATCACCGCGCTGATCGATGAGATGTTCGTTGACGACGCGGTCGACTTTCTGGAAGAGCTGCCGGCCAACGCCGTCAAGCGCGTGCTGCAGAACACCGACCCGCAGACCCGCGCGATCATCAACCAGTTCCTGAAGTATCCCGAGAACTCAGCGGGTTCGCTGATGACGATCGAATACTGTGAGGTGACCCCGGACATGAACGTCCGTGACGCCCTTCGCAGCATCAGGGATACCGGGGTCGACAAGGAGACGGTCTATACCCTGTACATGCTGGATCCCCAGCGGCGGCTGACCGGCACCGTGCCCCTGCACAAGGTTCTGGTGGCCGCGGAGGACACCCCGCTGATGAAACTGATGGACCCCGGGATCATCTCTGTGAGTACCCTGGACGACCAGGAGATCGTTGCCGACACCGTCAGGAAATACCATTTGCTTTCCATTCCCGTTGTGGACGGTGAGGGACGGATGGTCGGCATCATCACCAACGATGACGTCATGGACGTCATTGAGGAAGAGAACACCGAGGACTTTGAAAAGATGTCCGGACTTGCCCCAGCGGAAGAGCCCTATTTCAAGACCGGGCTGCTGACGCTGGCTGCAAACCGCCTGCCCTGGCTGATGATCCTGATGTTCACTTCCATCATCTCAGGCGCCATCATCGCGCGGTTTGAAAGCGTGCTGGCGGTCAACATCCTCCTGTCCGCTTCCATCCCCATGCTCATGGATACCGGCGGAAACAGCGGCCAGCAGGCTTCCACGCTGATGGTCCGCGGCATCGCGCTTGGCGAGGTGCAGTTCAAGGATATCCTGAAGGTGCTGTGGACCGAGTTCCGGGTGGGCATCATCATCGGCCTCGCGCTTTCCCTGGTGACCTTTGTCCGTTTGCTGCTGCTCAACCAGGCCGGTCTGGTCCTGGCGGCGGTCATTTCCGTCAGCCTGCTGGCTACCGTGATCATCGCCAAGTCGCTTGGATGCGTCCTGCCCCTGCTCTCCAAGCGGATCGGGCTGGATCCTGCGCTTGCGGCGTCCCCCCTGATCACCACTGTGGTGGACGCGACCAGCCTATTCATCTTTTTCACCATCTCGTCCAGGTTCATCTTATAGGAGATCGGTTCAGTCCACAGGCCCGCCTGACGCAGACGGGCTTATATATCGCTTTTTGAAAAACGGCTGCGCTCAGGCCATCAGGTCGTCCATGCCGTACAACCCGGGCTCCTTTGCGATGAGCCAGGCCGCGGCGGACAGCGCGCCCGCGGCGAAGATGGCACGGCTCTGCGCCTGGTGGATCAGTGTGACCACCTCATGGCTGCCGTAGAAACCGATTTCATGGTCCCCTGTAACCGTGCCGCCCCTGACAGAATGGATGCCGATATCATGGGGACGGCGCTTCGCGTCCTTGCCGTTGCGTCCGAGAACGGGCAGCGATTGCTCGTTTTTTACGGCCTCCATCAGTGACAGCGCGGTGCCCGAGGGGCTTTCGGCTTTCTGGCTGTGATGCTTTTCTACGATCTCGATGTCAAAGCCGGGAAGCATCCTTGCGGCCTGCGCAGCCAGCTGCCTGAGCACGTACACTCCCCTGGACATGTTGGGGGACTGAAAGATCGGGATCCCTTCCGCGGCCTTCCGGATAGTTTCCATATCCTCCGGCGTATAGCCCGTCGTTCCCAGCACACAGGGGAGCCTTCGCTCCCCGGCAAACGCGAGCAGCCCCGGGAGCGAAATCGGGCTTGAAAAATCGATCAGGACCTGTGCTTCCGCCCGGACATCGGCAAACGAGGGATAAATCGGGAAATCCGCAAAAACACCGGCACTGGGATCGATCCCGCCCGCCGCCTTGAAGCCAAAGCCCAGCGCTTCCTGCGCGATCAGCCGGCCCATCCGCCCGCAGGCGCCGGAAATGAGCAGTTTCATCATGTCCATCATTTTAGCAACTCCAGTTTCTCCATCTCGTCCTTCAGGACGGCGCGGTTCTTTTCACTCATGCTGATCAGGGGAAGGCGCAGGACGTCCCGGCACAGGCCCATCATGGACAGGCCGGCTTTCACCGGGATCGGGCTGACCTCAAGGAACAGCGCGTGGATCAGGGGCATCAGTTTCAGCTGAAGCTCCGCCGCGCTTTTCATCTCTCCAGTGAGCATCAGGTCTGTCATGCGGCTGGTGAGATCCGGCGCGAGGTTTGATACGACGGAGATCACGCCGATGCCGCCCAGGGACATCAGGGGCACCGCGACCTCATCGGAGCCGGAGTAGAAGCCGATCCGGCCTTCGCACAGCCTGATCATGTCGGCCAGGCGGATCATGTCGCCGGAGGCTTCCTTCATCGCGATGACCTGGTCATGTTTTGAGATCTCAGCCAGCGTGGCGGGTTCCATGTTCAGCCCCGTCCGGGAGGGGACGTTGTAGAGGATGACGGGCAGGCTGCCTTCGTCGGCGATGGCCGTATAGTGCGCGATCAGGCCCTGCTGAGTGGTTCTGTTGTAGTAGGGCGTGACGCACAGCTGCGCGTCAGCGCCGATGGCCCTGGCGCGCCTGGCCAGCGCGATCACGCGGGCGGTGTTGTTCCCGCCGGTCCCGGCGATCACGGGCACCCTTTTATCTGCCGCGCGCACGACGGTCTTCAGTGTCTGAGCCCATTCCCCGTCGGTCATCGTGCTGGGTTCGCCCGTCGTGCCGCAGGCGACCAGCGCTTTGATGCCGCTGCTGATCTGCCATTCGACCAGCTTCTCCAGCGCTTCCCTGTCCAAACCGTCCTTTGTGAAGGGGGTGACGATCGCCGTACAGGCGCCTTTGAACAGCGGCGTTTTCATACTTTCCTCCTTCTGACGGATATCAGGCGGTGTATCCCCGGGCGCACAGGTCAAACCAGGGATGTCCTGACAGCAAGGTGACCAGCAGCTGTCCAACCATATCGGCCGCGCCGATGATCTCAGCCCTGAGCTTTTTCATGATATTGCCTCGCGGTATTGAATGAATCGGTTTTCAACCGGAAATCCTATGAAACAGAGATCCCCGATCCGAAGCGGACCGGGGACGCGCCGGTCTATTTGACGCCCAGGCGTCTGAAGGTCTCCATGCTCTCCCCGGCATCCGCAAAGGGCGATCCGCCTGAGGGCTCATCCTGCTCCAGCACAAGCCATTCCGCGCCGGCTTCAATGGCCGCGCTGACCAACCCTTCGGCGTCCTGGCAGCCATGGCCGAAGGGACGGTAGGAAAATCCGCTGCGGACAGGATCGCCCTTCCCTTCCTCGCTGATGAGCGCGAAGGGCGTCCTTTCAGTATTGCCGGAAACATAGTCCTTGATGTGGACGACCGGCGCGCGGCCCTTGTAGGAGGAGAGACAGGCGACGGGATCCACGCCCGCGTACCTGACCCAGCAGGTGTCGATCTCGCTCCCCAGCAGGTCCGCCGGTACCGCCGCGTACAGGAAGTCCAGCCCGAAAAGGCCGGACACCTTTTTGAACTCAAAATCATGGTTATGGTACAGCAGCCTGATCCCGGCTTTCCTGCAGGCCGTCCCGAAGCGGATGATGTCGGCGATGACGCCTGCGAACCCGGGCATGCCGGGGCGGTCGGCTTCCTCCAGATAGGGGACCGCGAGATAGGTACAGCCCAGTTCGCTGTGAAACGCGATGACGTCATCGGGGTTTTCCCGGATCGCCTTCAGCGGCACGTGGCTGGATATGGGCTGAAGCCCCAGCATGCTGAGCCTGTTTCGGAGATCCTTCGCGCCAAGGCCGAAGAAGCCGGCGAACTCGACCCCGTCAAAACCGATGCGCCTGATCTCCTCCAGGGTCCTGAAAGGGTCCTGCCCCATTTCTTTTCTGACACCGTAGAGCTGATAGGCGATGGGCAGTTTTTTCATGGTTCATCCTTCAATGCTTAAAAGTAGAAGGGCTGGCCGCTTTGCGCGCTCCTGTAGATGGCTTCCAGAATCCGGGTCACGACAATGGCCTGTTCGGGAAGCACGCAGAGCTTCCCCTCGCCGCGGACCGCCGAGAGGAAGACCTGCTGTTCGATGACCTCCGGTTTCTGCGAAACACCTTCATAAAATGCGACGGAACCCGCCTGCAGGTCCGGCTTTTCTACAAACTGCCGGCCGTAGCGCACGCCGTTGATCCGCAGCCCGTCATGGAAGTCCGCGCCGCCCTTCGTACCTGAAAGGGTGGTGGTGCCCTCCTCCACGTCCAGCGTATTGAGCGCCCAGGATGCGCTGAGCATGATCGTCGCGCCGTTTTCCATCACCACGAAACCAAAGGCGCTGTCCTCCACCGTGAACTTGTCCAGGTCCCAGTCTCCCCACGCGTTGGCCGTATCACGGTCCTTGTTCAGCTTGTGGTACGTTGTTCCAACGGCGTACTTCGGGGTGTAGTTCTCCATCATCCACAGCGTCAGGTCCAGCGCGTGGGTCCCGATGTCGATCAGGGGCCCGCCGCCCTGCTCAAACTCATTGAGGAAGACGCCCCAGGTCGGAACGGCGCGCCGGCGCACGGCGTTGGCTTTTGCGAAATAGATCTCTCCCAGGTCGCCTGCCAGGCTGGCTTTTTTCAGATACTGGCTGTCCGCGCGGTAGCGGTTCTGATAGCCGATGGTGAGCAGTTTGCCGCTTTCCTTCGCGGTCGCGAGCATTTTCTGTGCTTCGGTAAAAGAGATGGCCATCGGCTTTTCGCACATGACGTGCTTGCCGGAGCGGAGCGCTTCCACCGTGATGATGCTGTGGCTGCGGTTGGGTGTGCAGACGTACACCGCATCCAGATCCAGTTTGAGCAACTCCCTGTAATCTTCAAATACTTTTGCGTTCCTGACGCCGAACTCCTCCGCGCTCTTTTTGGCGCGTTCCAAATTGATGTCACAGAAAGCAACCACTTCCGCGCCGCCGACTTCCCGGATGGAAGGAAGATGTTTGGTGCTTGCGATGCCGCCGCATCCGATGATGCCGAGTTTCAGCTGTTTCATGTTGTTCCCCTCCGGCAGATATTGATGTCATTATACGCCATACTGTGCGGTTTGTCATTGGACAGCCATCCGGCTGACGGTACATCCCCCGGGCAGCGTTTTGAGCGCCGTTTCTGTCTGTGATATAGTCCTCACGGCATGAAACCGTGCCGTCCCCCCGTTAAGTAACTGAGTCTGCTGAATGGAGGCCTCATGAAAAGGAACGGAGCGCTGGCATTTTTTTTGGCGGCCATCATCATGTTTGCTTCTGTGCCGGTTTCCGCGCAGCAGCCTCTCCCGCTGCTGTCAGTCAATTCAAGCGGGGAGAATGTGGTCAGGCTTCAGGAACGCCTGATCCAGGCGGGCTTTCTGACAGGTCAGGCGGATGGTATTTACGGGGAGATGACGCGCAAGGCTGTTCTGTCGCTGCAGCAGGCGCTGGCGTCCTTGGGCCATCGGATCAAAGCCGACGGCATCGCCGGACCTGCCACCCTCTCCTTGCTGTATGACGACGGGATCATGCGCCCTTTCATCGATTTCTCGCTGGGCACGGCCGGGCAGCGGGTCATCGCGCTGCAGAACCGGCTGATCGACCTGAAGTTCATGACCGGCAGGGCGGACGGGGTTTTCGGCCAGCAGACGCTGGAAGCGCTCCAGACGTTTCAGCGCCACCTGATCGGGCACGGCGCGAAGGATATACAGGTCACCGGCGCAATGGACGAAACGACGCGCAGATGGCTGGACCCGCAGACGGATCTGTCCGTTTTCTCAATCCGCGCGCCTGAGTTTTTTAACGACGCGGATCCGCTGGCGCTTTCAGATGAATACCTCAACGCCGAAGCGTGCGTCCTCGTCAGGGCGGATACCGGCGAGATCCTGTACGCCAAAGACCTTGACGAGCGGATGTATCCTGCCAGCACGACCAAGATCATGACCCTTCTGCTGGCTGTCGAGCGCGGAGGGCTGAACGAGATCGTCACCGTGCCCGCATCGGCCGGGAAGGTCCCGGCGGATTCTTCGCTGGTCCCCGTATATCCAGGGGAGAGGATGCCGTTTCGGGATCTGCTCTACGGGCTGATGCTGCGTTCGGGCAATGATGCCGCCAACGCGGTCGCGGAGATCTGCGCCGGTTCTGTGGAGGCGTTTGTTGCCCGAATGAACCGGAGGGCGGAGCAGCTGGGCCTCAGCAGGACGCATTTCCTGAATCCGCACGGCTATCACGACCCGGAGCATTACACCACAGC
>CAZVSG010000052.1:0-11222 GCA_964629345.1 uncultured Christensenella sp.
TTCTTATCTGAGGCACGACTCTGCTTTCGCGCTCAATGTATATAAGGTACGTCGTCTCATTGAAATGCAGGCACCGTTCCACTAAAATGGAGAGGATCATTCTTTCTTCAAGGAGGGCACCTCAATGCTCGTACTGGCCTGCAACGTCGGAAGCACCTCGCTGAAATACCGGCTGTTCCGCCTGGGAGATGCTCAGGAGGAGCTGGCCGCCGGGCACTTTGAGGGGATCGGCCGCGCATCCGGGCGCGCAAGGCAGAAGGCCGGCGCCCTGGAAGCCTCGGAGGACCGCCCGAGGCCGGGCTATGAGGAGGCCATCCTGTCGATGATCCGCTTCCTGGGCGTTACCGGCCTGATGCAGGGCGGGCTGCCTGACTGCGTCGCCTTCAAGGTGGTGGCAGCAAAGCACGTCAGCGGGGTGGTGGAACTCACCGAAGAGGTGCTGCAGGACATGGAAGCCTTCAGCACCCTGCTGCCCGCGCACAACCCGCCCTACGTGGCGGCAGTCCGCCAGTTCAGAAAGCTGATGCCCGGGGTGCCGCTGATCGGCAGCTTTGAAACCGGGTTCTTCCAGGGGATGCCGGAGGAAGCCTACCTCTACGCGCTGCCGCTGGAGATGCTGGAACACGGCGTGCGCAGGAACGGCGCGCACGGCGCTTCGCACGAGTACGTCTCCGGCTGGATCGAAATAGAAACCGGGCGGGGTGACCTGCGCCTCATCTCCTGCCACCTGGGCGGCTCCTCCTCCATGGCCGCAGTCAGGGACGGGCGGGCCATCGACACCACGCTAGGCCTGTCGCTGCAGTCCGGCCTGCCGCACAACAACCGCGTCGGCGACGCGGACCCCTGCCTGAGCCTTTATCTGCAGGAAAGCCTGGGCTACTCCCTGGAGCGCGTCAAGTCCCTCTTCAGCAAGGAGGGCGGCCTGCTGGGGCTGTCCGGCTTTTCCGGCGAGATGTGGGAGATCGAGGCGGCCGCCGCGGCCGGGAACAGGCGGGCGCAGACAGCGTTTGAGGTTTATTGCTACGGCATCAAGAAGTATATCGGTTCCTTCGCCGCGGCGCTGGGCGGGCTGGATGCCATCGCTTTCACCGGCGGGATCGGGCAGAACAGCGCCCGTGTCCGCGCGCAGGCGCTCCTGGGACTGGATTTTCTGGGCGTCCGGCTTGACCCGGAGAAGAACGAGAAAGCAGGGCCCGGCAGCCTGATCTCCGCCGCGGATTCACGGGTCCTGGTATACGTGGTCGCCACCAACGAGGAGCTTGTCATCGCCCAGAAGGCCAGGGATCATCTGTTAAGGCGGGCCTGATCCCTGCGGTTCAAACTGCATACGGATGTTCGTTCTGTTCCCCTCAAAGCGGTCTGAGCGAGGCCTCATTTCCTGAGCTTCAGTTCCTCCCCTTCCGCTTTTGCCTGCAGCACAAGCCGCTCCTTCAGGTCCGCGCCGTTTTGCGCGTCCTCCATCGCTGCCCGCAGACCCTCCAGGCTCAGCAGCGCGGCCGCCAGGCAGAACAGGTTCTTGCTACGGCCGTCATTATATGTCTCAAGCGCTTTCTTCAGGAAATCCATCCTTTCCCTCTGCTGAAGAAGAAAAGCGTCCAGCCCGTTTTCCCGGATGGCCTGCCCGTTGGGCAGAACGCGCCGGTGGGTGACAAAGGAATCGCGGGAGCCATCCTCCCTGTCAAATTTCGCGCAGGGGTACTCCCCGCACTGCGCGCAGGCCTCAAGGCCCCGGCGCTTTGCGCAGCAGGTCAGGAAGGAACAGGACGGATGCGCCAGGCTGAAGCCTTCCCCGCCGCAGCCGGGGCAGCGCGAAGCGCCAGCGGTGGTAAACCTTGGGCACAGCCCGCAGTCGATCCCGCAGCAGCCCAGGGTCGGGTATCGTTTTTCCACGGCGTTCGCTTCCTTCCGCTATCCTTATGACAAGACGCAGATACGTCTGTATCCCTTCAGCGTCAGCCTGTCCTTGTCCTGAGTATCCAAATGGATCGTGTGGCCAATTTCAAGCATGCCTGAGGACCGTCTCCTATGGGGATGATCCTACCGCTGAGGAAAGATCCCGTCAAGAACGGCCCTGTTCAGAGCCCGCCTGAGGCGTTCCGGCATATGGTTGATGGAGGAACGCTGCCTGAGCTTTGCGTCCATCACTCAGGCGAGCTCCTTCGCGCAGGCGCCGGGGGACCTATCTCCGGGCTCCTCTCTTCCTCACATCCCGGCGGATATCTTCAAGGAATGATCCATCGATGCTCCCTGTCTCGCGGAAGGCTGCGACAGCCGCGCCCATCACGTTGAAGTTCAGCCCGGTCCCTTCTCTGTCGGCAAGATAGTCCGCCGTTCTGTCAGGAGCGATCCCGAACTGTCCCGCAGTGTGGACCGCGTCGATGTTCGCGCCCAGGAAAATGAACTCCCATCCGTATTCTGTTTTCTGACGCTGGATCAGCTCCCTGATCCCGTCGGCGGAGTATTCCCGGCTCGCGTTCTCCTCGCCGTCGGTGATGATCACAAACAGCACTTTTTCCGCGCGGAAGTCCTCCGCGGTATGCTTCTGTGCGTTGCCGATCTTGCAGATGGTCCTGCCGATCGCGTCAAGCAGCGCGGTCGAACCGCCGACAGCGTAGTCCTTCCCGGTCATTTCGCTGACCGCCTTGAGATCGATCCGGTCGTGAAGCAGCCGGAAGCCGTTGTCAAACAGCACCGTTGTGATGCGGCATTCGCCTTCCATGGCCTGCTGCTTTTTAAGCATCGCATTGTAGCCGCCGATCGTGTCCGCTTCCAGTCCGCCCATCGAGCCGCTTTTGTCGAGGATGAATACCAGTTCGGTCAGGTCTTTCTTCATGGGGATGTCCTCCTAAAGCTTATTGCGGCTTCAGGTTAGCCTCCCGGGAAGCAGGCAGGGTCGCCCGCCGGGCGACAAATGTAACCGGCTGAACCCCCACTGAATCCGGGAACTTGAAATATGCGCCCCATTCCATTGGGCCTCATCCCCCCAGCAGCGGCTGATCGTACTGGAAAAGCACCTCGTTGATCCTGTAAATATCATACTTTCCATTTTTGATGAAGTATTCCACGATGACGTCAAACTTGACAGCATGGGAGAGCGCGAAACCCGCCCGCTCCAGGAGGTTCTCCGTTTCATTGAGCGTCAGTTCCAGCGCGATGGCAAAGGCGATCGCCGTGCGTTTACTGGGCATATAGCCTTTGTTGCTCCTGATCTTGGAGAACAGCTTCCGGTCGATATTGGCCCGTTTATAGACCTCTACATCCGTCTTTCCCCTGGCATCGATCAGGCGAAGCAGCGTTTCGGAGAAAGGCTCGTCCAGGCTGCCGACCAAACGATCCAGCGAGGCCGGGACGGGCGCGCGGGGTGCGAACACGCTCATATCAAGCAAAATCGATTCTTCCTGATAAAACGACCGGATATCATCATCCTCCGGCCTCCGGCGCTTTCTCAGTCGCGTGTCCGCATAATATTCATCGATGTAGCTTGCGACCTCGCCCATCAGCTTCTGGCTTTCGGCAAACGCTGCCTTGTCAAACACGGCGAGCGTCACGTCCATGTCATGGTCTTCCAGAAAATCCCGGATCGCCGAGGTCGCCGTCCGTAGCGCCTCATCCTTCGGGTATCCGAAAATGCCGCTGGAAATCAGGGGAAACGCGATGCTTTCACAGCCGTGTTCGGCGGCCAGTTCCAGGGAGCTGAGGTAGGCCGCGCGGAGATCCCGCTCGCACTCCGCTTTTCTTTCCCTGTCATATACGGGCCCCGCCGCGTGAATGACGTATTTTGCCGGAAGTTTATACCCCGGCGTGATGGCCGCTTCGCCCGTCCTGATGGGCGCCAGTTGGTCACAGGCGGCCCGCAGTTCCTCTTCGCCTGCCGCGCTGAAGATCGCGCCGCAGACGCCGCCGCCCATTTTCAGGGCGGTGTTGGCGGCGTTGACGATGGCGTCAGCCTTGATCCTTGTGATGTCCTGCCGGACAATGGCAATGGGCATAGGTTTGACTCCTTCCGTGTCTGCGTGATATGTCAATATCGATTTTCAGCCAGACGAAACGCCTGAGTGATGATGCCTATCCGAGGCGTTCTCTGCGCGTTTGGCTGACCAGCGTCCGGTGCAGCCCTTTTCATCAGGAGGTCAGAGCCGTTTGCAGGCCGGCATCAACGCGCCTGGGCTGAGCCGATCCCTGCCCGTCCCGAAGCGGCTACTCAACCTTGACTGCGGCATTGTTCTTCAGGTCCAGCAGGTACAGCCCATCCGGGTTGAGCGCGTACAGCCTGCCCCGGGCATCCATGCAGAGGGCATCCGTGGAGTCCGTCATCAGGGTCTGCGGATCCTTCAGCGTATCCATCGGGTAGTTCAGGAGCCGCTCCCCCTCTTGCGTCCTCACGGACAGCGCCAGCTGACCGTCCTGAACGGCGCAGCAGTAGGGTTTTCCGTCCACCTTCATCAGGTCCTCCTTTTCGCTGCCGTCCTCGTTCATCCGCAGGATGACCATGCCTTTCCTGTCGGTAACCGTATAGAGTTTCCCCTCCATCATCCTTGTGTTGACGTGCCACTGTTTTTTCAGCAGCGTTTCGTTCCTGAGGGTCACGATGTTCATGCGCAGCAGGTTGCTGTCGTCCGGGGTCGAGTAATAGAGATAGTCTCCCTGGATGAAATGCATGACCCCCTTGTTCTCCAAATACTCGCGCCTGCCGCCGTCCAGACTGATTCGATAAAATGCGTTGTCTTCCCCGGCGTTCTGGTAATAGACCCATTCGCCCTTGCAGTACAGATCGGCGCAGCTGTCGCCGGTGACAAGGGTCTTTTCGCTGCCGTCGGTACGGACCCTGTACATCGCGTTGTTTTCATTTACCGCGCGGTAATAGATCCAGTCCCCGAGGACGTTCAGGCTGCCGGCTGCCTCCGGGAGGATCCGCTGCATGCTGCCCCCGCCTGATCTTACCTTCCACAGGGAAAAGTCATCCGCGGCATTCACGAAATACACCCAGTCGCCCTGAGAAGCGAATACTCCGGTGATACTGCCTTGCTCCCAATGCCTGTCGTCGATCAGCAGGGAGCTGGGCAGGTTCATCGGCAGTGTGCCGTCATAGTTGACGTCCCCCGGGTTCGCATAATCCGGCTTGAAAGGAATCACAAGGCCCAGGTCAGCCTGCCCGTAGAGCTGTCTGGCCACGTTCAGATAAGCAGACCGGTCATCGGCCTTCTCACTGTCCGCGGCGATCATGTCATTCAGCGCCCGGTAGCTGTCCTGCAGCGCCATGAAGAAAAGACGGAGTTTCAGCGCATAGGCTTCGTTGTTCCCCGGATCATCCGCCAGGATCCCCTCCACGGCTTCCAGCGCCTGGGTGTAGTGTTGATCGATCACAAGCTGATCCGCTTCCGCCAGGGTGTCTGCCCTGCCTGGAACGGACAAGATCAAAAGAAGAACGGACAACAGGAGACAAATGCATCTGCGCATACGGCACCTCTGCGTTTTTATATGCGTTGACTATATCACCTCAATGCGTGTGTGAACAGCCCCGGAATATCAGAACGCGGCACTGGCAGGATGAACAGACAGCAGACAAAGAGAAGCAGAGCCTCTGACACAACTGATCCAGTCACACGCTGAGCCCCGTATACAATGTTTCAAAAAAATGCACCCCCTGTCAGACCGAGTCTTCAAGGGGGGTGCAAAGAGCGGGAAACCCCTCTGTCCCGAAAGACAGAAATGATATGCCAGCCCCGGCGGGATCACTGCTCCTTGAGCGGATAGACGGCTTTCTGCAGGGCTTTGACGTCGATCTCCCTGATCGTGACACTGCCCTTCACCGCCATGGCGGCAGCCATGCCGGCGGCCTGGCCCATGCCCATGCAGAACCCGATGTTGCGGTTGGCGGACAGCGCCAGCTGATCCGCTGACCAGCAGCGTCCGATCACCATCAGGTTCGAAAGCCCCTTCACCAGGATGCTGCGGTAGGAGATCTCCTCGTACTCGCCCTTCGTGTACAGCTCAAAATGGATCCCCGCGCCTGAGGGATTATGGAACTCGACGCTGTCGTCACTGCGCATGATCGCGTCGTCAAAGCGGACGCGGTTCTGGAAGTCGTCGATGGTATGCCAGTAGTCGCCTACGACCCGGCGGGTTTCACGGATGCCGAGGATGGCGCCGGTTTCCGCAAGGGTGGCGTTCTCAAATCCCGGGATATGCTTTTTCAGGAACCGGAAAATGTACCAGTTCTGCCTGCGGCACTCAATGATCGCGTCCGATATCGCCATCGCGTCCAGGCCGTTGAGGCCCTTGTAGCGGCCCGCGTTGATAAGCACCTGATCCTTGACGGGCGTGTTCATGAAGTGGGCGCCGTGCCTTAATTGCAGGACGTTCTTCTCCCACTGACTGACTTCCGGATCCTCCAGCACACGCCTGACTGTTTCGTCAAAGCCGCCGACCTGGACAAACTGGGGATTGTCGCTGAGCGCGTATTCCCGCAGCACGTCGGCGTTGAGGAAATGGAACTCCTTGCCCCTCCTGTTCCTGGGGGTGATCTCACCGGGATGCTCTTCCAGGTAGTCAAAGGTTTTCGCCAGGTCCACACCTGCGATGCGGCTGCACATGTTGGACGCGGAGCAGATGCCGTTGTTGTTCCTGCCGAACTCGAACTCAGCCCCCGCGTGCATGCAGAGGTCGGCGTCGCCGGTCGCATCGATGAACACCTTCGCCGGTATCATGGCCCGGCCGCTCTTGTTTTCGACAATGACGCCGGTGAGCTTGTTCCCGTCCTTCGCCACGCCAGCGACCGCCGTCCCGTACAGCACCCTGACGCCGGCGTCCAGCAGCATTTCCTCCGCAAGCAGCTTGCAGGCCTCGGCGTCAACGGGGATCTCCACCATCTCCGAGGGCGGCCAGGGCGCGGGGAAGCTCTCATAGGGGATGGCCTTCTTCATCTTCCCAAGACGCATGATGAATTCCGTAGGGATGCCGGTCATGAAAGGTTCGATGGCGATCTTGGCCATCAGGCCCGCCGTCATGGCGCCGCCGATCATGAACTCCTTCTCGATCAGCAGCGTCGATACGCCGCTGCGCCCCGCGTTCAGGGCCGCTCCAAACCCGGCGGAACCGCCGCCGGCAACGATGACGTCGTATCCCTGTAAAACCTTGGTCTCCAGCACCTCGCGATAGGTTTCCATGCCGTGTTCTCCTTAGATGTATTAGCCTTTGATCGCGCCCTCAGTGAGGCCTGCGATGAAAAACCTGTTCAGGATCAGGTAGATCGCCGTCATGGGAAGGATGGATATGCCGATGCCGGCGAGCATCAGGTTCCACGAGGAAGCCGACTCCCCCCCGGATTTCAGGCTGACCAGCCCGACGACCAGAGGCCACTTCCCCCGCTCGGAGATGGTGAACACATAGGGGAGAAGATAATCGCTCCACGCCATGCGGAACGCAAGCAGCCCGATGGTCGCGATCAGGGGCTTGAGCAGCGGCAGGATGATGCGGGTGAAGGTCCTGAAGAAACCGCATCCGTCGATCCTGGCGGCTTCATCCAGTTCCCGGGGGAGCTGATTGACGTTGCCGGTAGCGATGAAGACCTGCGTGGCGTTCATGCCGAATACGCGGATGATGATCGGCCCCCACAAGGACCCCGTCAGGCCGAAGGATCTGGCCAGCCGCAGCTGCGGGTACAGCGCCAGGGTCCCGATGGAGATGAACATCGAGAACAGGACCAGCCTGTACAGGATCCTGGTATAGACCGTTTTCCCGCGTGAAAACACGTAACCGGCAACCGTCGCGGTCCCGATGCTGCCCAGCACGACGAACATGGTGTAATACACGCTGTTCATGGTCAGGGTGCCGAAGTTGGCCAGCTTCCATGCCTGCTCGTAGTTCTCAAAATGCCAGGTGACGGGGATGATCTTCGTTCCTCCGACAAGGATCTCGGCGTTTGTCTTGAAGGAGGACAGAAGGATGTACAGCACGGGGAACACCGCGAACACGAAGAAGATGCCGAGGAAGAGGTACGTCAGCACCTGGATGAGGATACGGATGGTTCTCTGCATCGTCTGTTTCTCCCTCATCCCTGGATGTCTTTCATTTTCCTGGACATGCGCAGATAGATCATCGTCACGGCCGCCAGGATGACCGCGGTGATGACCGCGAGGGATGACGCATAGCCGAACTGGGTGCGGGTCTGGCTCTCGCCGTACTGGAAGAAAAACTTGAAGATATAGGTCATGACGACTTCCGTCGTGCCGCCGGGAGCCCCGTTGGTGAGCACGAGGATCAGGTCCGTCATGCGCAGGGTGCCGAGGAAACTGAGCATGACCACCAGCTGCATGACCGGCGCGACCATCGGTACCGTGACGTGGAAGAACTTATGCGCCGCGTTTGCCCCGTCAATGGACGCGCATTCATACAGCTCCTTGGGGATGCTCTGCAGCCCCATGATGAAATAGATCATGTTCAGGCCGAACGAGGTCCACAGGGACACCAGAATGATCACGAAGAACGCGTTGTTGGTGCGGCCCAGGAAGTTGATGTTTCTGGTGATCAGGCCGAGGCTGCGGAGCAGGGCGTTGATGATGCCGTTATAGGAACTGAACATGATGGAGAAAATCAGCCCGACCACCGCCACGCTCAGCACGGAAGGCAGAAAATAGGAGACTCGGAATAAAACCTTCCCCCTCCTCTCCCCGGTCAGAAGGACCGCCATGAACAGGGCAAGCGGGATCTCGATCACCAGCTTGATGCCGGCGATGACCAGTGTGTTTCCCAAAGAAGTCCAGAAGGCAGGGTCGCGGGTAAACGCGCGGGTAAAGTTATCCAGCCCGATGAACGCGGGGGTCGTATAGCCGTCGTAGGAGAACCATGCCCAGCGGATGACCCAGAAAATCGGGTAAAGCACGAACAGCGCGAAACCGACGGACATGGGAAGCAGCATCAGGAATTCCTGCATGGCGTCACTGCGCCCAAGCCTTGCGCCCGTCGGCCGGCCCAACGTCTTTATCCTTTGCATCACTGCGCCGCCTTTCATGAAACCGTGACACCGCGGATACCCCTGTGCAGGGGTATCCGCGATGGTCAGCCGGTTGGGTTACTCGCCGTACGAGACGATTTCAGCCAGGTTGGGGACGAGGTAGGAGTTGATGTCCAGTTCGCCCTTGGAGATCGCCAGGTCCAGCGCCGCGTTGTAGCGCACGTCCAGGTCGGCCAGGGCAGCCTCGGGATCGACGAGCCCGGTCAGGATCTTGTCGAAGACCACCTTGTACGTGTCGCCCTCGATCGCCAGCAGCCCGTCGGGGGTGCCAAAGCCGGTGTAGCGGTAGGAGCCGTCACCGAACGCCTTCCACTGCGGGGACACTTCCGTCCTGGTGGATTTCGCCTTGACGTCGTCGCGGGTGATCATGTCCTTCTCAGCCTCGAAAAGGTTCAGCAGGTGCTCCTCGGAGAGGAAAGCGTTCATGACGGCCATGACCTTCTCCGAAAGGCCCTCTTCGATCACCTTCTTGTTCACGACGTAGAAGGTCGAGGGGTTGGAATACATCCTGTAGCGCAGGTCCTCCGTCTCGGTGGGGTAAGGCCCGACCGCCCATTCGAAGGTCGCGGGAAACTGCTTGGTCAGCACGCCGACGTCCGGGGAGAAAACAGGGATCATCCCGATGTTTCCGGCCGCGAACTGGGCGCGCTTCGTGTCATCGTCCATGGTCTCATATCCGGGGAACATGCTGCCGTCCTCGATGATCTGCAGCTGGTGCTTCATGAAGGGCAGCAGGGCGGAGAAGTTGTAGCGGCCGGTCGCGTTGTCAAAGTGCATGATGCCGGTTGAGGCGGAGGCCAGGGGCAGGATGAAGAACAGCGGGTAGGATACGTAGGTCAGCCCCAGGCCGTAGCCGTAGACCATGCCGTTCCCGGCGTCGGTGACCGCCTTGGCGGCTGCGCGCAGCTCATCCCAGGTCTTGGGGAACTCGAGCCCCAGCTTGTTGAACATCTCGACGTTGTAGGCCAGGCCCACAGTGGTCGCCTTGAAGGGCAGGGCGTAGGTCTTCCCGTCCACAAGTCCGACCCCGGCGGAGTTCTTCTCCTTGTAGGGGGCCGCAAGCTCGGTGCCGCCGGGCAGATCTTCCAGGGCGGCGATGAGGCCGGCGCGCGCGTACTGCGGGATCTTGTTGCTCTTGAAGATGTGGGGCGCGTCGCCGGAAGAAAGGGCAACGTCCAGCACGCTGTAATAATCGGTGCCGTACACGTTCAGCTCGATGACGATGCCCAGTTCCTTGCCTTGGTTGCTGTTGAAGTCCTCCACCTTCGCGGTGAAGACGTCCTTGCTGTGGGCGTCATTGGACCACACCTTGATGGTCACGGGTTCCTGCGACGCCGCCAGACCCGCGGGCAGCAGCGAGACGAGCAGCAGAGTGCTCAGCAACAGGGAAACGAGTCTCTTCATGATCCGGTTACCTCCATTTATTTCTTAGGCTTACAGCCTAAATTCCGCTACCGGTTTCTCATCGGCTACATTGCATGATCAGTTTTTTATGGAACCCGCCGCATGTTCCCTCATTCAGGCAATGCCCGGCCGGCTCCCTTTCTGCTCAGGTGTTCCACTCCTTCACGGCGTCGATGGCGGCGCCCATGGAGCAGTGGTCCCCGGGCTCGCAGATGATGTCCAGCACGTAGGGCACTTCGCTCTTTCTGGCCCTTGCCAGGGCGTCCGAGATGTCTTCCGGGCGGAACACCCGCTCCGCCGCGCAGCCAAATCCCTGCGCCACTTTCACGTAGTCGATGGCCTCCTGGTTTTCCGGCATCGCGACGCCGTACTCGTATCCAAAGGCAAACACCTGGTTCTGCCGGATCAGGCCAAGGTAGGCATTGTTGACGATGACCACGATGAGCGGGATCCTGTTCACCGCTGCCGTCGCCAGCTCCTGCACATGGAAGGTGAACCCGAAGTCGCCCATCAGGCAGACGGCCTTATGCTGCCTGTCCGTGCCGACCATGGCGCCGATCGCGCCGGGGATATCCCAGCCCAGGGTGCCCGCGCCGCCGGAGGGCAGATACTTCCGCGGCTTTCGGATCTTCTGCAGTTGGCCTGACCAGATCTGCGTGATGCCGCAGCCGGTGACAAACAGCGTTTCGTCGTCGAAGGCCTTGTTGATCTCCCCGAATACGCGGTGGGGATTGATGGGGACGTCGTCCTGATCGACACGCCTCTCCCCCTTGCTGCGCGCCTGCGCCGCGTCGGCCTTCCCGTC
>CAZVSG010000052.1:11232-15125 GCA_964629345.1 uncultured Christensenella sp.
CTGAGGGCATCAACCCATCTTTCCGGCGCAGACGGAGTCCGTGCGGCAAATGCTCCGGCGGGTCGGCGTCGGCCTTCCCGTCGGCATATGCGGGGTACTCCCCGGACTCAGCCAGGGTCAGCAGCATCCCGGCCGCCAGTTTCGCGTCCGATACGATGCCCAGGGCTGGCTTGATGATCTTCCCGATCTCCGACGGCTCGATGTTGATATGGATGAACCTGCGCGCGCCCTGGTAGACGGCGACCGCGCCGGTATGCCGGTCGGTGAAGCGGTTGCCGATCGCCAGCACAACGTCGGCAGCCAGCAGCGCCGCGTTGCCGGAGCGCTGGGAAGACTGGATGCCGGGGGTCCCTACGTAAAGGGGATGGTCGAAGGGGATGCTTCCCTTGGCCATGTAGGTGCTGGCGATGGGGATGTTCATCCTCTCAGCGAAAGCCAGGATGAGGGACTCAGCCCCTGCCAGGACCGCCCCGCCGCCAACGAGGATGAGGGGCTTTTTCGCGCCCGCGAGGAGCTCCATGGCTTTGCGGATCTCGCTCTCCTCTGGCCCTTTCGGGGAGGGGGCTTCCGGCACATAAGTATCCGCGTCAAACTCCACTTGGGCGCTCTGCATGTCCAGGGGCAGATCGATCAGCACGGGGCCCGGCTTGCCCGACCTGGCCCTGCGGACAGCGCTGATAAAGTCTGTGACCGCAGTTGAGGGATCTGTCAGGCAGACCGCGTATTTGGCCAGCGGCCGGGCGGCGGCGGCGATATCGACGCACTGGAAGGCATCCTTCCCCAGCTGCGGCCGGACAGCCTGCCCGGTGATGGCGATCAGCGGGATCGAATCGATGTTCGCGGTGTACAGCCCGGTGAGAAAATTGGTCGCTCCCGGACCTGAGGTGGCAAGCGCCAGCGCCATCCTGTCGCTGGAACGGAAATACCCGTCCGCGGCGTGGACGCAGCATTCCTCATGGCGCATCGTGATGTGGCGGATCCTGTCCCTGTGTTTTGCCAGGGCGGCATACAGCGCGTTGATGCTGGCGCCCGGTATGCCAAAGGCGTCGGTGACGCCTTCCTTGATCAAGATCGAAACGATGGCTTCAGATAGATTCATTTTCTCTCCTGTTGTCTTTTCATTCTGTGAAATCCAATTTCTATATTCCTGATAGATGATATCATCACGGTATCTATGCTGTCAAGTCTGTCCTGAAAAGTATACAATGCCGACATCCGTTGAAAGATGCTCCTTGGCTGTGGTCAGAGCGCCGGAATGACAATATTGTTGAAGAAAAAGGGAATTGATGCTACTATCCCATTAGAATCCGGCCATGATCCGGTATGTGAAAGGTCATTGCATATCCATGGAAAAAAAGGCTCTGTCAAACCAATCGATCGTCAAGGCTTTTTCCATCATTGAGCTGCTTGCCTCCAATCGTGAAGCAATGAGGCTTCAGGACATCTCGGCGCAGTCCGGCATCCCTGCCAGCACGGCCCTGCGGCTGCTGAACACCCTGATGCGGCTGAACTACGTCAGCCAGAGCAAAAAAAGCAATCAGTACCGGCTGACGCTGAAGTTCAGCCAGATCAGCGAGGCCGTCACGTCCAGGTTCGACCTGCGCGGCCTGATCCATCCATACCTGATCGCCCTGTCTGAAGCCAGCCGCGAGTCCACCTGCCTGGCCATCGAGCAGGATATGACCGTCGTCTACATCGACGTGGTGGCCGGGCCGGACAGCATGATCAAAACCATGCAGTACATCGGCAAAACCGCTCCGATGCATTGCACGGGCGTCGGCAAGCTGCTGCTGGCCGACTTCAGCCGGGAGAAGCTTGACGAGTATCTGCAGGTCAAGCAGCTCCTTCCCTTCACGCCCAATACCATCACGTCCAGGGAGCAGCTGCTGCTTGAACTGGAGGATATCCTCAGGAAGGGCTACTCCATCGACGATGAGGAGTGCGAGCTGGGTGCGCGCTGCATCGCGGCGCCCGTACGCAACTATACGGGAAGGATCATCGCCTGCGTAAGCATATCCGGACCGACCATCCGGATGAACATGAAGCAGGTCGACCGCCTCAAGCCCATCATCGTGGAAACCGCCGCCAAGATATCCAGCGCCCTGGCGTATACGAACGTGGCGAACCCATAGGATCAGGGCGTCAGGGCTCCTCGTTTCCGAAGCTTCCCTGCTCCCGCGCATCCGCCAGGTATCCTTCCGACAGATGATCCGAAAGAAAATTGAAAACAAAAGGCAGCGATGACGCATCGCCGCCTTTGTTCATCTGCGGACATCCCATCGCCGAAGCATCGCTCCGGCGATGCGCACAGCCCGCCCTACCTTATTTCATCCTTTCGGCCAGGTAAACGCCGACCGACCTGCCATACTCCACCTGCCTGCCGCACTTCGCCAGAACCCGCTCGATCGCCCCCAGCAGCTCGACTTCCTCGCTTACGTCGATGTTTCCCATGTGGCCCAGCCGAAACATCTTTCCGGCATACGCTCCCAGGCCGCCGGCCACGATGACGCCTTCCTCATAAAGCGCCTTGCGGAACGCGGCGTCATCCACGCCTTCGGGATACAAAAGGCAGGACAGCGAGTTCGCGCGGCACCCCTCCCCGGCCAGGGGCGTAAGCCCCAGCGTTTCCAGCGCCTTGACAAGGGCCGCGGCATTCCTGCTGTGCCGCCTGCAGCGTGCCTCAAACCCCTCTTCTTTGATGATGCGGACCGACTCGCGCATCGCCCAGACGAGGTTGACGGCCGGCGTGGCGAAGTATTTGGCGGGGTTTTCCATGATCGGTATCCAGTTTTCATAATCGACGTAGTACTCGGGGATGGAGCCCAGCGCTTTGCGCCGCGCCAGGGACTTCCCGCTTGCCCACAGGACGAACATGCCGGGGCAGACGCCGAACGCCTTCTGCGATCCCGTGAACAGGACATCGATGCCCATTTCATCACAGTTCGTGTACTCCGCGGCTTCGGCTGCCACGCCGTCGACGATGAAGATGACCTCGGGAAACTCCCTAAGCATCGCCCCGATCTCGGCGATGGGCGCGGCCGCCCCGGTGGACGTGTCCACGTGGGTCACCGTGACCGCCGCGTAAGCCTTCTTTTTCAGCTGCTCCCATATGTCCGCCGCGGGCACGCAGCTTCCCCACGGCGCGGACAGCACGTCCGTATCAAGGCCCTTGCGCCTGCAGATGTCGATGAACCTGTCGCCAAAATAGCCGTGGCTGACCACCAGCACGCTGTCGCCGCGCTTCGCGCTGTTCGCGACGGCCATTTCCATCGCCAGGGTGCCCGTGCCCGCCAGGGGAAATGTCATCCCGGAGCAGTTCAGCAGTTTCCCAAGGTCCGCGATCAGCGCCGCGTAGTCCGATACAAAACGCGGGTCGCCGAACGCCTGGATCTCCCGGCTCATCTGGTCCTGGATGGACCTGACGACCGGGGTCGGGCCGGGGATCCTGACAGAAATCTTCTTTTCCATGTGTTCTCCTGTAATCAAGTTCATCCTTCACCAGATATTTATGAACGGCGGAAAGGGGATGGCTCGATATCCTGATCCAGCCGGCTTGCATCCTAACACATTGGACGGCGGGGCTCAAGTTCGCGGAAGCATCGCTTCCATTTTTCAGAGGCAGCGGATCGTCTTGTTTAGTATAAATAGGACGACTTCTTGACACAAATTAAAAGGGCTCAACCTCTGACAGAACTGCTTCCATCATCTGCTGAGTCCCTTAGTGGCTCCCCAGGTAGGACTCGAACCTACAACAACTCGGTTAACAGCCGAGTGCTCTGCCATTGAGCTACTGAGGAATAGGGAATGCGAAGAATTTCTTCTTCGCAATCTTTTGGATTCCGGCGGCGACCTACTCTTCCGGGCCGTTACCAGCCAAGTACCCTCGGCGCTGA
>CAZVSG010000053.1:0-14717 GCA_964629345.1 uncultured Christensenella sp.
CGTCAGCCCCAGGGTGCGCAGCTTGAGGATCTGTTCGCCCGCGATCCTGCCGATGGCAGCCTCATGGATCAGCGCCGCGTCCGGGCTCAGCGCGTCCAGCTGGGGGGCGGCCGTGACCACGGCCGAATCCGCCACAATCGCGTCACAGGAAGAGTGCCCCGTGCAGCCTGCCTTTCCGAGGATGCGGCTGAAGAACTCCTGGCGGGACCGGCCGCGGGCCACGGAACGGCTCACCACGTCGCAGCCGCTTCCCTCCCCTTCCATCACCACGTCAAAGCGGGTCCTGGCGTGCTGGTCTCCGTCGGTCAGCAGCCTTTCCCTGATCACCAGCCTGGCGCGCGCCTTGAGCACCGCGGTGGTCACCCGGTCGGTCTGATCCACGCCGCTTAATTGGATGGTTTCAATGGTCAGTCTGGCGTCCTCCTCCAGATAGATGTCGCTGACCGGGTCGATCCGGCGGATACCGGACCCGCCGCCTTCGCCGATGTGCTTTTCCTCATACGCCACTTCAGCCCCGCGGCCGATAAAGAAGCGGTGCACGCCGTTGTGTTTGGCTTCGCCGCCGTCATCAGTGTGCACGCCGCATCCGGCGATGATGGTCACCTTCGCGCCTTCGCCGATGTAAAAGTCGTTGTAGGTCAGGTCCTCGACGTTTCCATGGGTCACCGTGGCCGGGATATAGACCGTTTCACCCGGGGTACCGGGCGCGACGTGGATCTCGATCCCGGGCTTTCCTTCCCGGTGCGGGAGGATCCGGATGTTCTCCGTGGAGCGCCTCCCGGCGCAGCCGGAATCCTGGCGGATGTTGTACGCGCCCCTGAACTCGCCGCGGAAGCCCGCGACCGTGCCGAGCAGTTTTTCGGACACCGGGTTGAGCTGGATGATGTTCATGCCCCCACCTTTCTGCCCACGGGGCAGTGGCCGGCGATCTCCCCGGCCAGCAGGCGGGGCATGACCTCGTCCATAGGCCCCTGGTCCCGCAGCTGCCCGGCGGAAATCACAACAATCTCGTCGGCGATCTCAAGGATGCGCTCCTGATGGGAGATGACCACCATCGTCATGCCCTGGCGCTTCAGGCCGCTGAATACCTCCACCAGGCCGTTGAAGGACCACATGTCGATGCCGGCCTCCGGCTCGTCAAAGAAGGACACCCTCGTCCCTCGCGCCAGGACGGTGGCGATCTCCACGCGCTTGATCTCCCCGCCCGACAGGCTGCCGTCCACCTCGCGGTTGATATAGTCCATCGTGCACAGCCCGACCTTGCCGGTCAGGTCGCACATCTCGTCAAAGCTCAGCAGCCGTCCCGCCGAGGTCTCCAGCAACTCCTGCACCGTCAGCCCCTTGAAGCGCACAGGGGTCTGAAAACCGTAGCTGATGCCCAGTCTGGCCCGCTGCGTGACGTCCAGCCCCGTGATGTCCCGCCCGTCCAGCCACACGCTGCCCGAGCTGGGTGTCACAAGACCTGCGAAGATCTTGGCCAGCGTGGTCTTCCCGCCGCCGTTGGGCCCGGTGACCACCGTCAGCTTGCCGCCGGGGATGACCAGGGACAGGTCCCTGATGATCTCCCCGCCGTCCGGGTAGACCAGGCTCACATCCCTCAGTTCCAGCAATCCGTTCCCTCCGCGCAACCGGGATCAACCGGCCGATTTCCAACAGAGATTGTACCCTTTCATCCGGAGGTCCATCGATTTCCCCGCGCGCGTTCGCCAGGCATCCGTTTCACCGGGTCCTTTCCTTGACGCGTGATACTATAAAAAACTACAATGGTTCCCATCATCCAAGGGGGAGGCGTCCGCGCATGAACAGGAAGAAGGGGGCCGGAAGCCTGATGCTGCTGGCCGCTGCCGTCATCTGGGGCAGCACCTTTGTCGCGCAGAGCCTGGGCATGCGCCACATCGGCGCCTTTACCTTCCAGGCGGTGCGCTCCCTCCTGGGCGCTCTTGCGCTCTGGCCGGTCATCCTGCTGAATGACCGTTTGGCAAGAAGGAAAGAAGGCGGGGCCAGGCGGGGGGACAGCCGCTCCCTGCTCATCGGCGGCACGCTGTGCGGCCTGGTGCTGTTCGCCGCGGTCAACCTGCAGCAGTTCGGGCTGAAGGAGACCACCGCGGGCAAGGCGGGCTTCCTGACCGCGCTGTACATCCTCATCGTGCCGCTCTACGGCCTTCTGTTCGGGCACAGGGTGCGCCCCGTGATGTGGCTGTCGGTGGCGCTGGCGGGTGCGGGGCTGTACCTGCTGAGCGTGACGGAGACGTTCACGGTCATGCGGGGGGACGTGCTGCTGATCCTCTGCGCCTTTGCCTTCGCGGCGCAGATCCTGCTGGTGGACCAATACGCCGTCAGGGTCAGCGGGATGAAGCTGTGCGCGGTCCAGTTCCTGGTCTGCGGCCTGCTGTCCGGCATCGCGATGTTCCTCTTTGAGTCCCCCCGCGCCGGCACGATCCTGGCTGCCGCCGGGCCCCTGCTGTATGCCGGGGTGCTGTCCTCCGGCGTGGCCTACACGCTGCAGATCCTGGCCCAGCGCACCACACCGCCGGCCCTGGCCTCGCTGCTGATGAGCCTGGAGGCGGTGTTCGCTGTATTCACCGGGATGCTGGTGCTGGGCGAGATCCCCTCCCTGCGCGAAGTCATCGGCAGCGCGCTGATGTTCCTGGCCATCATCGTGTCCCAGCGCGCTGAACGGCCCCGGCTGCCCGCCTGAGGAATCCCGGGGCGGGACACAAAAAACCCAGTCAGATCCGGCGAAAATAGAAAGATACCCTATCAGCTGTGCTATACTCTGCCCGCGCAGTTTTTTCATTCCATGAAGGAGGACCGGCATGGTACTTGAGATTCTGGACATCAAGAAGAGCTTTGGTGAGAAAGAAGTCCTTCACGGCATTTCCTTCACCGTGTCCAGCGGCCGGGCGATGGGTTTCCTGGGCCGCAACGGCGCGGGCAAGTCCACCACCATCCGCTGCCTGATGGACGTCTTCCGCCCCGACAGCGGGCGTTTCCTTTTGGACGGCGTCCTGTTTCAGCCGCGGAAGATGAAGATCGGCTACCTGCCCGAGGAGCGGGGCATGTACCAGAAAAACGAGGTGCTCTCCCAACTGATCTACTTTGCCCGCCTGCGCGGAGCGAATCAGGCGGACGCGCTGAAGAGCGCCAGTCATTGGATCGACTATTTCCAGCTGGGCGACTTCAGGAAGAAAAAACTGGAAACCCTGTCCAAGGGCAACCAGCAGAAGATCCAGATCGCCCAGGCCTTCCTCAACGAGCCGGACATCCTGATCCTCGACGAGCCCTTTTCCGGCCTGGACCCCGTGAACGCCCAGGTGTTCAAGGACACCATCGCCCGCTTTGTGAAGGAGGGCCGGCTGGTCATCTTCTCCTCCCACCAGATGGGCTATGTGGAGGAGATCTGCGACGACGTGACCCTCATCCACGAAGGGCGCGTGCTGCTCTCGGGCGACCTGGCCGCCCTCAAGCTGGAGGAAGGCCGCAGCAAGCTCTTTCTTTCCCTGCTGGATGAGGCGGACAGCTCCCTGCCGGACGCGATGCGCAAGGCCTTCCCGGGCATTCTCATCACCCCGGCGCACGAGGGCTTTATCCTGGACACGCGGGGGGAAGACCGGCAGGGGGAACTGCTCAGATGGCTCTCCGCGCAGAATACGGTCATCCGGCGCTTCGGCCTGTACGAGCCCAGCCTGACGGACATTTTCATCGCAAAGGTAGGTGAGCGGGCATGAAAGATCTCAGGACCGTCTTCCTCTATGAACTGAAGACCCAGCTGACGAAGAAATCCGCCATCGTCACAACAGTGATCATCATGGTCATCCTGCTTGCCGTGTCCAGCATTCCCCGGCTCATTTCCCTGTTTGACGGCGGCCAGTCTAGCGTTTCCGGCGGGCCGTCCTCCGTTTCCGCCGGCGCCATCCAGGACGCGGGCTATGTCATCCCCGGAAAGGAGCTGCAGGATCTGCTCGCGCCTGTCCTGGGTGAAGCGGTCAGCCGCCCCTACGCCGGCCGGGAAGCGCTGACCAGGGCCCTTCGGGAAAAAACCATCCAGATCGGTTTTGTGGTGAACCCCGATCTGTCCTACGAAGCCATCTACCAGGACCGTCAGATGACAGACAGCCGGGACAACGCCATGGGCGAGATCCTCAGCCGTGTGAAAAGGGAAAGGATGATCCTGGAACTCGGCCTGACACCGGAGAACTTTGCCGCCATTGAAAGCGCCAAGGCCGAGGGCAAGGTGACCGTGATGGGCCGCAGCGGCATGAACAACTACTTCATCAGCTTCGCGATGATGCTGGCTGTGTACATGATGGTGCTGCTGTACGGCAACGGGGTGTCCTCCGTCATCGCGCGGGAGAAGGACAGCCGCACCATGGAGATCCTCATCACCTCCACCCGTCCCTCCAGCCTCATCCTGGGCAAGGTGGCCGCCTCCGGCACCGCCGCAGTCATCATGTTCGGCATGCTGGTGCTCTCCGGAGTCATCGGATTCCAGCTGAACAAAGAAACCTATCCGCAGATGATCCTGATGATGCTTTCCGGTTCGCTGACCCCCGGATTCATCTGGAGCTACGTCTTCTTTTCCTTGTTCGGCTTCATCCTCTACCTCTTCCCCTTTGCCGCGCTGGGTTCCACCGTCAGCAAGATGGAGGACCTGGCCGGCGCGACCTCCCTGGTGCAGTTCCTCTTCATCGCCGCCTATCTGCTGGCCACCGTGTCCGCCCAGATGCCCGACAGCCCCCTGGCGGTCATCGGCAGCGTGATCCCCTTCACCTCCGTGATGGTCATGCCCCTGCGCTGCGCCATGACCACGGTGCCCTGGGGCCAGCTGATCCTGGCAGGCGGGCTGATGCTGCTGTTCGTGGCCTTCTTCGCGTTCCTGAGCATCAAAATCTACCGCTGGGGCTCGCTCAACTACGGCAACAAGACCAAACTCAGCCGGATCGTGCGGGAAGCGCTGAGGAGAGCGTAGCACGAAAAAAGCACAATGCTGATGGACAGGAAATTGACTGAAAAATGAATGAAGCAGTGGATCAGAGCATCCCCGGCCTGATCATCCGGGAAGAGACCCCAGGGGATCACAGGGCCGTGGAGGAAGTGACCCGGGAAGCCTTCTGGAACAGGTACGCCCCCGGCTGCAACGAGCATTATCTCGTCCATCTTCTGCGGAAGGATCCCGGTTTTTTGCCCTGGCACAGCCTGGTCGCGGAGTATGACGGGCACGTGATCGGCCACGCGCTGCTGAGCCCTTCCGAAATCGCGCTGGACGTCGGGGGTTCCCTTCCGGTTTTCACCCTGGGCCCGCTGACCGTGCTGCCCGCGGTCAGCCGAAGGGGCATCGGCGGCAGGCTGATGTGCGAGGCGGTCAGTCTGGCGAAAGAGCGCGGGGCCATCGCGCTGATGCTGACCGGGGACCCGAAGTATTACCATCGCTTCGGCTTTGTTTCCGCTTCCCGCCTGGGCATCCGCCTGCACGGCGTTCCGCCCGGGGACGAGGCGGCGTACTTCATGGCGCTGCCGCTGTATCCCGGGGCGCTTGACGGCAAAAGTGGCGTCTGCAGATTCTCCCCGCTGTTTGACGTGAAGGAAGGCCCGGATTTCGAAGCCTTCGACAGCGGTTTCCCCAAACGCGAAAAGCTGCGCCTTCCGGGGCAGCTGAGTCAGTAGAGAAACGATATACAGGGGAGTTTCAGAGGGCACAGCCCTCTTTAACAATCGTTTCATTCGGCTTTGCCGGGCAGGCGGGGAGGTTTGCGCAGTTATCCATTTCTCGCATGGCGACCAGTAAAATGCCCGTTCTTCCGAAACGACGGAGTGTCCTCTGACACGTTGCTGTCACTCCCGTCAGAGGCGCAGGATCTTCAGTTCATACGGCTCCAGTTCATATTCAAGGGCCCCCTCCTCAAGGGGGACCTTTCCCTGCCGCGGCAGGCCGCCGGCGTTCGCCAAGGCAAGCGTGCGGCTGGCCGGGAACCAGGCGCAGTCCACCTGCGGATCTTCAGGGATAAAAGCCTCCTCCCCGCTTTTGCAGGCATCCAGGATCAGTTTGAGCAGCAGCCTGGAATTGGCAGCCGTATACCGGAAACCTGACAGGTAGACACCTACCCCTTTGCCAAAAACATGCCGGGTCAGAAGGGGCAGGCCGTCTTTGGCCAAAAGGACCTGCGTATGACCGTCAATCAGGCGCACCCCGGGCAGGGCCGGCACGAAAGCCCCCTCCGCCATAAGATCCGGCGGGCAGTCCGCCTCAAACCGCCAGGGCCCGTGGCTGGCATACCGTCCATCATCCACATCCACCCCCAGCACCTGGGACAGGCGCAGCAGGGTGCCGTATCCGTCCAGGGCCCCGGGATGGCCGACCCCCAGCAGCGTGCCGCCGTTTCCGGCCCAGGCCTGCACCCGTTCCACCGCTTCATCCGTCCACAGGCTCCCGCCGCTCCAGGCGCTGTTCCTGGCCCCTGCCACCAGCAGCAGATCCACGTCCTGAAGCGCGCCATCCTTCAGGTCCTCAAAGTCCAGGAAGCGCACCGACAGGGGCAGGCCGGAGAGCGCTTCCAGCAGGTGCATCAGGTCATGGGTGTCGTTCTCATGAAAATGCCCGGACAGGGTCCAGGAGCGGAGGCGTCCCCAGGCGTGCAGCACCGCCACCCGCGGCTTTTTCACCGCCGGAGCCTCCCGGGCGTGAAGGGCCTTGATCCGGCGGAACTCCTCCGCCAGCTGCCCGATATACGCCACAAACTCAGGATATCCGCGGGTCAGGCTCAGGTAGCCCCCCAGTCCGATGCGGTCCACTCCCTGGCGCAGCAGCGCCCGGCGGATGTTCATCCAGTACGCCCGCGCGTCCCCCGCGGGATCCCCGCCCGGGGAGAAAGTCGGGCTTCCGCCCAGCCCCACCGGGA
This sequence comes from uncultured Christensenella sp., assembly GCA_964629345.1. GTDB lineage: Bacteria > Bacillota > Clostridia > Christensenellales > Aristaeellaceae > UBA6115. The sequence goes on from CAZVSG010000053.1 coordinate 6,897, forward strand.
AGAGGTAGGGGTGCAGCCGCAGCTCCTTCACAGGAGCCGGGACCCCGGCGCAGAGCCGGGCCTCAAAGCCGCTGAACGCGCATTTGATGATGCCGTCAAACCCATACTCCGGAAACCTCTCCCCGTAGGGCTCCAGCCCCACCCAGCTGTCGTCATAGAAGACGTAGGCCTTTTTGCCGTATCGGTGCACCAGCGCGACCAGCTCCCGCCCCAGGTCCAGCACCCGGTCCTGTACGAAAGCCATCCAGTCGCGCTTTTTCCGGTCCGGCACGCTGTGGGTGCTGCGGTAGAGCCCCTTGTTGACAAAGTCCTCCGCGCGCAGGGCATAGCCGGAGCGGTCCTTGAATGCTTGAAGCAGCGGCGGGCTGACGGTGAAGTCATAGGAAGCCCAGTCCGTGAACAGGCTGCGCCGCCGCGCGTCGCTCCCCCAGATCCAGACAAAATTGTAGAACAGCGAGGTGAAACGTACGATGCCGGTGGCGGGATGCTCAAGGAGCCATTTCTCCATCCAGTCAAGCAGGTAGGCCCGCGCCTCCGGCCAGGAGGGATCCAGCTGCATGAGCGGCTCGCTGTCCCAATGGTTGGCGGTGTGGTTGTACATGGAGATCTCTTCCCACACCCGGTAGGCCAGGAAGCTGACGGTGTAGGCGTGGAAAGGGCTGGCCTCTTTCAGAAGAACGGCCCCCTCCTCCTTCAGGTATTCCCAGTGTTCCGCCGGCACCTCAAGGTTGGCCGTCCTGTCCATCACCTGCCAGAAGGGAAGGCTGTCCTCACCGCCGTTGACCTCAAACTGCCCGGAGAAAAAATCATCCATCAGGACAAACCTGAGCGGTCCGCCCGTATGGACTTTCGGGGCGGTGCATAGGAAGGTCTGCTGTCTCGTCCGCGGATTCCTTCTGATAAAGTCATTGTGGCTGCGGATGATGCAGACGGTGGAATAGACCGTCATCCCCTGCTCCGTCAGGGCCGGGGACAGGCTGGTCCCGTCGGAATCCCGGATGGCGTCCGCGCCCCAGCGATCGGCCAGCTCCATCGCCCACGCTTCCTGCCCCGCTTCCCCGGGCAGGGTAAAATCCCCCCCGCGCTTATTCACCTGCATCCTCCAGGCTGTCCAGGGCGGCGCAGAGCATGGCCAGGGCAAGCCCCTGTCCCCATCCCTGTGTCCAGTCCCGGGAGATCTTCCGGTAGCCCTCCAGGTCGCGCATGACCGCGGTGCCGCCGGATACGTTCAGCAGTCTGCCGTCCGGGCTGATGTTCGCCATCACGCCCTCCACCCCCGCCTGCGCATACCTTGTATGCAGCGGATTGCCGGAGATCAGCATGGCCGCGGTGATCCCGGCGCTGGCGGAGAGCTCCTCATAACTTTCCCCGTCATCCAGCACCGTGCGCCACAGCCCGTTTTCGGTCTGGAGCGTCTTCAGCCCTGCCAGCTGGTCGCGCAGGGAGCAGTCGATGTCCATGTAAGGGGGATACAGGTAGGGTTCCGGCAGGCGGCGGCGCACCTGCGCCATCGTATAGGCGGCCCAGGCATTGGCCCTGGCCCAGAAGAAACCGGACATGTGGTCTTTCCGTACGTTGCTGTAGCCGTGGTACCACAGCCCCGTCGCCTTGTCCTGCAGGTACCGGATGTGCCAGAGGTACTGGTGCAGCGCGTCATTGATCAGCGCTTCGTCCCTGAAAAGCACGCCGCAGCGCAGCATCAGGAAGGCCGCCATGAACAGGGTGTCCGCCCAGGCCTGCTCATGAAAGTCGTTGCGCGGACACCGTGTGCTGCAGCACGCGGTCTGCGAACCGCAGGGCGTCCCCGCTCAAGTACCTGATCTTCTGCCGGATGATGTCCAGGTATCGTTCATCCCCGGTCTTTTCATGCAGGGTGAGCAGGCAGTGCCCCATGGCGCAGGTGTTCACCGTCCAGACCGGCGTGCCCAGGGAGATCATCTCGTCGACCCGTTCCCTGAGCAGGCTGAAGTACTCCTCCTGCCCCGTTTTCAGGTACGCTTCCGCCACGCCGTAGTAAGCCACGCCGCAGGGCCAGTCCCAGGTCAGGTCCATCTCCATCGTCCTGCGCACCACAAGGTCCAGGGCGGAGCGCAGCTTTTCCCGGTTACAGCGGATGCGGATCATCCTGTTCCACCGTCCTTCAAAGGGCGCCCGCCTTTTCAGGGGCGGGCGCCCGGCGAATGGTCTGTCAGTCGTTATTGCGCGGGGACGGCGGGCAGTTTGGTGGTGAACCCGGCTTCGTAGGCGGCCAGGCGCTCATCAATGATCTGCTGGTATCCGGCGTCCAGGAACTTCTGGCTGTACTCCGCATACAGGGCGTCAAACTCCTCCGGCTTGCACTTGGTCAGCGCCACGGAGTACTCCTGATACAGGCTCAGCAGGGTCGGGGAGAATTCGCTCTCCGACTGGATCGCGACGGCGAAGATGGGGTCGGAATAGGCCCAGCCCTTGTCGGCGATCTTCCGGAGTTCGTAGTAGTTGTTGATCAGTTCCTGGGTGAAGTCCTGCGGGATCCCCTTGGGGGTCAGCGCGGCGATGGTCTGCTCGATCGTGCCCAGTTTCTTGGAGGCGTGAACCAGGCAGGCCATGTCGATGTTCATGTTGTGGTTGAGCATTTCCGGCCCGCGGTAATCGCCTTTGACCGCCGGCAGCCCGTTTTCGCCCAGGGTATAGGTCACACCTTCAACGCCGTTTTCCAGCACGAAGAGGGTCTCAGGCTGGATCATCCATTCCATGAGCATCCAGGCCGCCTTGATCTGCTCAGGGGTGGCGGAGGAGGAGAAGCCCACGATCATGCCGAAAGGGTTGTCGGCCCGGATCTGGGGATAATCGACCACGCCGGGTTCCACGCCCTGGTAGGGGCTGACCACGGCCAGCTTGGCGTCGGGATTGGTCTCGTAGAAAGCGTTGAGCCAGGCCACGTTGCCGGACATGTATCCGCCGTAGATCAGCTTCTTGCCGTTGATGAAGTCGGTCTGCCACTGGCCTGCGCCGCCGGATGTATCGGCCGCTTCCAGCTCATACTCCGTGGAGAAGAAGCCCTGGTTGTACTCAGCGTTCTGGCGCTTGAGCAGCTTATAGGTCGGGTACCAGCTCAGGCTGGGTGTGCCCAGGCTGGAGTGCATGGCCCACTCGGCCTCGTTGACCGGGAAATCACGGAAGGCGAAGTTGACCACATAGGCCGCCGTGGGCAGCGACAGGCCGACGGGATGCTCGGCCAGGCCCGCCTCCTGCACGGCCTTGACGGCAGCGACGAACTCAGCATAGCTCTTGGGGATCTCAAGCCCCAGCTGGTCCAGCCAGTCCTTGCGGATGAAGCTGGCGTAGGTGAAGGTCGTATTGAAGTAGGGGCGCTCCGTCAGCACGAAATAGTCCTTGCCGTTGAGCTTTGTATAGCCCAGCTGGTTGTTGTCCACCATGGCCTGATAGAAGGTGGGCGCGACCTTTTTGAACTCTTCCAGATCGATCTCGGCCATGGCGCCGTCGTTGGCCCACTGGGCCACCTTGGGATAGTCGTACTCCATGAGGATGGTGGGGGTCTCGCCGCCCGCGATGAGCAGGCTGTACTTGGTCATCACGTCGCCGCGGGGGATGGCCACGTACTGCACGTCCACGTTGTACTTCTCGCCGAACTCCTTCTGCACCCAGCGGGTCCAGTAGTTGTCATCCACGGCGGGATAGCCTTCCTTGCTGCGGTCATAGACCGGCACGGTGATCTTGACCCGGTTCTCAAAGGGAACCAGGTGCGCGGGGCTGGCCCCGTGCGGGGCTTCCGCTTCCGCGAGTGCTGAAAGCGGCGCAAGGGACAGCATCATGGACAGCACCAGGGCTGCCAGGACCAGGGTCTTGAGCATTTTTTTCATAGCAGTCTCCTTCTTTTATTGGTCTGTGGGAAAACAGGTGCGGGTTCAGCCTTTGACAGCGCCGACCATCACCCCCTTGACAAAGTGTTTCTGGATGAACGGATAGATCAAAAGGATCGGAAGCGTGGCGAACATCACCGTGGCGGCCTGCAGCACTTCCGGCGTGCTGGTGACGGCGGCGCCCTCGGACAGGCTGATGGCGTCGGAGCCGGAGTTGAGCACCATGTTGCTCAGCAGGTACTGGATGGGCTGCAGCGCCTTGCGGGTGATAAAGTAGCGCGCGTCGGCGTAGGCGTTCCACCGGCCCACCGCATAGAACAGGGAAAGGGTGGCCATGATGGGCTTGGACAGGGGCAGGGTCACCCGGGCCAGCATCTGGTAGTGGGACGCGCCGTCCAGGTAGGCGGCCTCATACAGGCTCTCCGGGATGGTGGTTTCCAGATAGGTCCGCATGATGAGCATGTTGTAGGGGGAAAAGGCCAGCGGCAGGACCAGGACCCACATGGAGTTGATGATCCCCAGCCGGCTGTAGAGCAGGTATTCGGGGATGAGGCCGGCGGAAAAATAGAGGGTGAAGAGGATGATCGTGGTAAACACGCGCCGGCCGGCCAGCACGCTCCGGGAGAGGGGATAGGCCGCGCAGATGGTGACCGTCATGCCGATCACGGTAAACAGAAACGTCACCAGGATGGAGTACAGCATGGAGTGGGTGAGCTGTCCGTCCCGGAAGATGGAGGCGTAGGCGTCAAAGTTGATCTGTTTGGGCAGGAGGTAGACGGACTTGGCCAAAACCGCGGTGTTGCTTGAAACGGACTTGGACGCGATGTGGAAGAAGGGCAGGATGCAGGTGGCGCACAGGAAAAGGATCACCGCGGAGATGACGAAGTCGGACAGGCGTGCCCTGTTCAGGCTGCCGCTTCTGGGCTGCCTGGGCAGGGGTTCCCGCGCGTCGTTCACGCTCATGCCGTCCTCCTCCCTATATCAGGCCGCTCTCGCCCATCGATTTGGCAAAGCGGTCGGCGAAAAGCACCAGAAGGAACCCCACCAGGGACTGGAAGAGCCCCACGGCCGTCGCGTTGCTGAAGTTTCCGCCCGCCAGGCCCTTCTCGTAGATGTAGATGGCCAGCTGGTACTGGTACTCCCGCACGTTCACGTTGCCGAAGGCGCTGAGGCGCTCAAAATTGGACCCCATCACCCTGCCCAGGTTGAGGATGAGCAGCGTCACCATCGTGGCCCTGATGCCCGGCAGGGTGACGTGCCAGATCCTCCTCATCCGGCCGGCGCCGTCCACGGTGGCCGCTTCGTACAGTTCCGGGCTGATCCCGGTCATCGCGGCCAGGTAGATGATGGAGCCCCACCCCATGTTCTGCCAAACCGCCATCAGCAGGTAGGTGGCGGCCCAATGATTCTTCTCCGTCAGGAACGGGATGCCTTTGTCAATCATTCCGGCGTTCTTCATCACCACGTTCAGCAGCCCGGTATCCGGCTTGAACACCTGGTAGGAAACGCTGGCGATGATGACCCAACTGAGGAAATGCGGGAGGTAGAGGATCGTCTGGGAAACGCGCTTGAATCTGCGGAAGCGCAGTTCATTCAGCAGCAGCGCCAGGAGGATGGGCACGGGAAAGCCGATGAGCAGGTCCAGAAAATTGAACAAAAGGGAGTTCTTCAGCGCGCGAAGGAAGTCCGCGTCGCGGAAGATCTTCCCAAAAATGCCCAGCCCCACCCATTCGCTTCCGGCAAATCCGCGGGCGGGCCTGTAGTTCATGAAGGCGATGCGCAGCCCCGGGTAAGCGGCGTACTTGAAGATGAACACGAAGGCGATGGGCAGCAGGAGCAGCAGATACAGCTGCCAGTCCCTGCGCAGTTTGTTTCCAAGCCGCGTCCATCGCGTTCCGGATACGGATACGCCGGAAGACGGTTTGATCCGGTTTGTCAAATCGGTCTCCCTTCATGCCGGTTCGATCGTCCTGACGGGATCAGGTCAGCAGGTATACACCGTTGACCCGGTGTTCGCTTGATTTGTGTCTGATCATAGTGTAAACTGCAGAAAGGCCGGAATCTATACTATTATACTTTCAAACTATGCAATTTCGACCATATAATGGCGTATCGGGTCGGCTTCCGGGGAATCCGGACAGGCAGGGGGCCAGGGGACACGCGTGCGGAAGCGATGCTTCCGAAAGGGAGGATATGACCGGAAAGCTGAATCAGATCCAGGAATACCGGGTGTATGATCTGCCTGCGCAGTTCCCGGTTCTGCTTTTGGACGGCGAATCCTGGCACATCTCCCCGGTGAAGCGGGAGCGCCTGCATTTCCATAACTGCCTGGAGATCGGCATCTGCCATGCCGGCAGCGGAACGCTGCAGGTCTGCCGGGAGGCCCATCCCTTCCGCGCCGGGGCTGTCACCTGCCTGCCCCAGCACATCCCGCACACCACCTGGTCCAGCGAGGGGGACCTCAGCCTGTGGAGCTACCTGTTTGTGGACCTGCGGGGCCTGCTGTTCCACCTGATGCCCGGGGAGAGCAATTTTGAGCTGATCCACCCGATCCTCCCCCAAAACCAGTACCTGTTCGGCGCGGAACAGAACACGAAGATCCCTTTTATGGCCGGCAGCATCCTGGGGGAAATGCGGCAGCGGGGCGAAAACCATGAGCTCATCGTCCGTTCCCTGTTTCTGGCGCTGTTCTGCGAATTGAAACGGCTCTTTCCCCTCTCCCCGCCCGATGCGGGGGCCCCGCAGGCCGGTTCAGGCCACAGCCTCGCGCTGGCGCCGGCCATCCATGCCGTCTACACGGGGTACATGAACCCGCTGAGCGTCCAGCACTTGGCGGAGTGCTGCCACATGAGCCAGACGCATTTCCGCCGCACCTTCCTGGCCATCATGGGCACCTCCCCGCTGCAGTTCATCAACGCCCTGCGGGTGGACAGGGCGGTCCTGCTGCTCTCCGCCACCAATGACCCGGTCATGGACATCTCCCAGGCCGTGGGCTTCGCGTCCCTGTCCAGCTTCAACCGCTGCTTTGTCCGCCTGAAGGGCGTCTCCCCCCGCGCTTTCAGGGCCGCCGTCCGGCAGAACGGATCAGCCGGCAGCGAAAACGCCCGCGTGATCAAATACGCGGGCTGGAAACAGCCGGAGCGGTAACAGATACTGAACGAATGAGGAAATGCGCCGAGGAGACAGAGGTTTTTGATGCTGTTTTTACAAGACTATATCTGTTTCCTCGTATAGATGGATACGCTTCTCGTCATACTGCGTTCTGGGAGCGGCGACCGCATCACTGTAACCAAGATGTATCAAAGCCATAGGGATAATACCATCTGCTGTTCCCAGTATTTCTTTCACCTTTTCGACACGTTCAGCCATGGGGAACAATCCGCACCAGCAAGATGCAATGCCAAGTGAGGTAGCGGTCAGCAGCATGTTCTCAATGGCTGCGGAGCAGTCCTGAATCCAATAGTCATTGACTTGATGGGTCAGACCGCGTTGATCATTTCCGGCTACGATGATGATCAGCGAAGAGTTCATGTTCGCATTTGGCAAAGCACCGCGCAATTGTTTCTGTAAGGATTTGTTCTTGATCACATAAAACTCCCAGGGTTGCATATTACGGGCGCTGGGCGCTGCCATGGCGCTCTCCAGCAGCTCCCGGATACTCTCATCAGTGATTGGCTTATCATTGAATTCCCGGATGCTTCTTCTTCTGAGGACCGCTTCCTGAACGTCCATGACATTGTCTCCTTACGGCCAAGTAAGATCCCGGCTATATTTTTCTGTTTGATCATATCACCTTGCCTAGCGATGAGCAAACCCGTGGAAACACAAAGGCCATAAGTTCGGCGTGATCACGATTTTCCTCAGCAATTCCAAAATCCCGAAAACATTCTGTTTTTCGGGTTTCAGTGTTTCCGATTGAGTATAAAGGAAAAGCCTATCCCCGCATCGTCCGGGCCAG
>CAZVSG010000054.1:0-730 GCA_964629345.1 uncultured Christensenella sp.
GGCCCAACCACCCCTTCAGCAAAAACACCGTCAGCGGGCAAAGCCCGGTCACCCTGGGCGGGGGGGGCGGCGACATGTACATGGCGGCTTGCGCGTACATCTACTACAGGCTCTACGTCATTACCGACGATGCGCATTACAGGGATTATTCCGAATTCATCCACAACAATACGCGCCAGGCCAACGACGTGGACGGAAGCTTCGGGTACGCGCTGCCGGGCCTCTCCCATGAGGGCGGCCGCTTCGCGGATCAGACCTTCATGAGCCACTACCACTGGCTGCCCTGGGTCACCTATGTCGAGGTCGATCCCCTGTCCAGGCTCTATGACACGTTCGGCGCGTATGACATCGCGGGAGCCGAAATGCTCAGCATAGACGAACGCAGATCAAGGAACAGGATCTATGATTCATATGCCTGAAGTGTTTCCGGGAAGGAATTGTTCAGAATGAAGAGACAGGCAGTCAATCCCTATCTTCCGCCCTGGGAGTATGTTCCTGACGGGGAACCGCACGTTTTTGGCGACCGGGTGTACGTCTACGGTTCCCATGATGTTTACAACGGCCACGTCTTCTGCCTGGGCGACTATATGGGGTGGTCCGCGCCGGTCGATGATCTGGGCGATTGGCGGTGCGAAGGGGTCATCTATCCCCGCAGTGCCGATCCCCTGAACGCGGACGGCAGCATGTGCCTGTACGCGCCGGACGTGACCCGGGGGCCTGACGGGCGGTA
>CAZVSG010000054.1:740-14240 GCA_964629345.1 uncultured Christensenella sp.
CCTGTATTATGTGCTGGACCGTGTCAGCATCGTATCCGTCGCTGTCTGTGATTCTCCGGCGGGAAGATACCGGTTCCTGGGCTATGTTCACTACAGGGACGGCACGCGTCTGGGAGAACGTCCCGGGGATGAGCCGCAGTTTGACCCCGGGGTGATGACTGAGGGCGACCGCACGTACCTGTATACAGGCTTCTGCCCTTCAGGCGATAAAAGCAGGCACGGGGCCATGGCGACGGTCCTGGGCCCTGACATGGTGACCGTTCTGGAGGAACCCGTCTTTGTCATTCCCGGCTGTGAATACGCGCAGGGAACAGGGTTTGAGGGGCACGCCTTTTTTGAAGCGCCATCCATCCGAAAACGCGGCGGCGTCTATTACCTGATCTATTCCTCGACCCTGATGCATGAGCTGTGCTACGCGAAAAGCCCCGACCCGCTGTCCGGCTTTCGGTACGGCGGCGTGATCGTCAGCAACTGCGACCTGCACATCACAAACGGAAAACCCGCGGACAGGATCATGGCCTTTGGCGGCAACAACCACGGCAGCATCGAGGAGATCCGGGGGAAGTGGTACATCTTCTATCACAGGCAGACCAACGGGACCTGGTTCAGCCGGCAGGGCTGCATCGAGCCCATCCGTTTCCTGCCCGACGGCAGCATACCGCAGGCGGAGATCACCTCCAGCGGCCCCAACGGCGCTCCCCTGAGGGGCGAGGGAGAGTACCCGGCGTACATCGCCTGCCATCTGTTTGTGGAGGAGGGGATGAGCCCTTACGCCGGTGTGCCCAGGCAGCCAAGGGTCATGCAGGACGGCAGCGTCCGTGATTTTGGCGACAGCTACATCGGCGGCATCAGGGACAGTGCCGTCATCGGATTCAGGTATTTTTCCTGCCGGGGGGTCCGCGGGCTGCGCATCAGGACCCGGGCTTATATGAACGGCGTGTTTGAGATCAGGACGGCATGGGACGGCGGCATGCTCGCGGCGATACCGGTACGGAATTCCAACATATGGGCAGAGGGAAAAACGGATGTCCTCATCCCCGACGGAGTCCGGTCGCTGTATCTGACGTATCGGGGCACGGGCGATCACATCCAGTTGAAATCCATCGAGTTCATTGTTTAGGAGATTGGCTGAAGCGGACAGGATCCCGATCGGAGGCGCATGATGGAGTCAGGGGATCGTTTGAAGAGACTGGCGGATATCGACCGGGTCATTGCGGAAGGGCCGTTTTGCGACACCTGGGACTCCCTGTCGCAGTATCGGGTCCCGGAATGGTACCGCGACGCGAAGTTCGGCATCTTCATCCACTGGGGCGTTTACAGCGTGCCGGCCTTCGGCAACGAGTGGTATCCGCGCAGCATGTACATGAAGGACTCGCCGGAGTTCAGGCATCATGTCAGCACCTACGGCCCCCACGCCCGGTTCGGCTACAAGGATTTTATCCCCATGTTCAGGGCTGAACGATTTGACCCGGAGGCATGGGCGCGGCTTTTCCGTCAGGCGGGCGCGAAATACGTGGTGCAGGTGGCGGAGCATCATGACGGTTTCCAGATGTATAAAAGCGCGCTCAGCGAATGGAACGCCTCTGAGAAGGGGCCAAAAAGGGACACCGTAGGGGATCTCAGGAATGCTCTGGAACCCCTGGGCATGCACGCCGGGGTTTCCTCCCACCGCCTGGAGCACTGGTTCTTCATGGGACACGGCAGGGAGTTCGACAGCGACATCCGGGAGCCGCTGGCCTGCGGGGATTTCTACTGGGCGGCGCAGCAGGAGCCCGACTTCCAGGACCTGTATGGAAAACCTGAGCCCTCCAGGGAGTATCTGGAGGACTGGCTGCTGCGCTGCTGTGAACTGGCCGACAGCTACCGACCGGAAATCTTCTATTTTGACTGGTGGATCCAGCACAGCGCCGCCCGGCCGTATCTGAAGAAATTCGCCGCCTACTATTACAACCGGGCTGCGCAATGGGGCCGGGATGTGGTCATCAACTACAAGCACGAGGCGTTCATGTTCGGGTGCGCCGTGCCGGATGTGGAAAGGGGCCAGTTCGCGGAGACCAAGCCCTATTTCTGGCAGACCGATACCGCGATCGCCCGGAACAGCTGGTGCTACACCGTGAACAACGAGTACAAATCCGCCCGGTCCATCCTGTGCGGCCTGGCGGATATCGTCAGCAAAAACGGAACGCTGCTGCTGAACGTCGGGCCAAAGGCTGACGGAACGATGACCCCGGAGGAGACCGCCGTCCTGCTTCAGATCGGCGGCTGGCTGAAAAGGAACGGCGAGTCGGTCTACGGGACGCGCCCCTGGCGCAGGGCCATGGAAGGCCCGACCAGGGTGGAGGAAGGGCAGTTCACCGACGGCAGGGACAGGGAGTTCACGCCGGCGGACTTCCGCTTTGTCATCAGGGGCAACAGGCTGTACGCGACCTGCCTGAACTGGCCGGATGACGGCCGAATCGTCATCACTTCGCTGGCGGAAGCAGACGCCGCAAAGCTGCCTGTTTTCCACGGCATCATCCAGACTGTGGACGTTCTGGGCTATGACGGCCAGCCCGTATCGTGGCATCGGGATGAAAAGGGCCTGCACATCCACGCTCCCTTCATGTCCGGCTCCCTGCCGGCCGTCCTCAGGATCACGCTGGATTAAAGCGGCTGTCGGGCAGAGCAGAGAGTTCAATTCATCAGCCAGATATGAAGCGAAGCGGAGAATCAATTCTCTGCTCTTTCATTCTGATCCGAGAACATAAAATCATGGTATCATTACAGCGCATCCTGGGAAGGAACGTCTGGAGGATAAATGGGCATATCACGCAAATCGGATCAATTCATTGGACAGGCGCTTGCTCATCAAGGAGGAACGCTGATGAAACATGGATGGAAGATCCTTTTCCTGGCTCTGCTGCTCCTGCCGATGCTGCAGATCTCTTTCGCTCAGGCAGCGGAGGCACAGACCGGTCTTTTCACAGGGGACGATCAGGGCGGGCTTTATGACCCCTCGGCTGCCATAAAGATCGACCTGAGCGGGCAAAAAAACGGATACAAGATCACCATGGCGGGAACCTATATCCTGACCGGCACCATGAACGGGCGGCTGACCATACAGGCGGGGAAAAAGGACCTGGTTCAACTGGTGCTGAATGAAGCGATCATCATGAATCCGGACGGCCCGGGGGTCTATGGCCTTCAGGCCGACAGGATCGTGCTGACGCTGGCGGAAGGCACAAGGAACAGCATCCGTGACGGAGCGGCCTATCCTCTGGATGAGGAAGGCGCCAACGCGGCGGTCTATGCGAAAACGGATCTCACCATCAACGGAAGCGGCAGTCTGGAAGTGATCGGACAGACCGCGCATGGCATCCTCAGCAAAGACGACCTGCTTGTCGAAAGCGGAAACCTGAACATTGCGTCAGTGAAAGACGGTTTGAGGGGGAAAGACAGCGTAACGATCCTGGATGGAACCATCCGGATAGAGGCCGGATCAGACGGCGTCATATCAACGGGCGCTGAAACGGGAAAAGGCTCGGTCACGGTTGAAAACGGCAATATCACTGTCGCTGCCGGGCGGGACGGCATCCAGGCAGAGGGAAGCATATCGATTGCCAATGGGATCTTCGATATAAAGACCGGGGAAGGCGTGACGCAGACAAAGGAAACGTCAAAGGCTGAACAAAATGCACCGCATGAATACGGCATACCGCCGAAAGGATTGGCGGCAGACAGGATGCCCCAGTACGGAATGCCCTCGGAAGGACCGCCGCAGGCAGGAATGCCGCGGTGGGGCGGCTGGATTGAGGAAACCGAGGCTTCCTACAGCGGGGAAAGCATGAAAGGCCTCAAGGCTGTTCAGTCCGTCTCGGTCATGGAGGGGGTTTTCAACCTGAACACGCAGGACGATGCCATCCACAGCGACGGGGACGTGATCATCAAGGGCGGCACCTATACGATCCTGACCGGGAATGATGGCGTCCACGCTGACGTGAACCTGCGCATCATGGGCGGCGAGCTCATGATCCATGAAAGTTATGAAGGCATGGAAGGCAGGACCGTGACCATTGACGGCGGCATCATCACCATCACGGCATCGGATGACGGCATCAACGCCGCTTCCGGAACGGAACAGGACGATATGGGGATGCGCGGCAGAATGGCGGCCGAGAAAGACGCATGGGTCACCATCAACGGCGGAACGATCACAGTGACCGCGGGCTATGACGCGATCGACTCCAACGGCGACATCAACATCAATGGCGGAACCGTGAACCTGAACACCCGGCGTGCGGGCGGCGGCACCATGACGATCGATCCGTCGGGCAGCTACAACTATACCGGAGGCCAGGTCACGACCAATGACGGCAGCGAAAACGGCGGGGGCGGAATGCCCCGGGACGGCCAGTCCCCGCGGCCGTGGAGGAGGCCATAACAGCCATATCCTGATGGCGGCTGCGGACATCATACATCACTGACAGCATTGGGCGCAGCCATGATCCATCTGCTGCAATCGGAACTGCGCTTCTGAGCGCCTCTCCTGCATGAGCAAAACTGCGGGCAATCCTGGTATCCATGGCCATGTCCGCGGGTTATTCCTTCTGCGGTTCATCCGCTTCGTACTGAAAAGCCCAGCTGTAGCCGAGCGCTTCCGCTTTCAGATCGCAATCGTCAAGCTGCTGGCGGTACTCATGCCCCCAGCTGTGTGCCCAATACTTCCCCCCGTCGGGAAGGCCGCGGTTGACTTCCAGTCGCATGCTCATCAGCATGCCCCGCTGCGCCATGCCGCGCAGGGTCTTGAGCGCCTGTTCATGTTCCGCAGGGATTTCCGGGGGGTAGGGAGGTTCCGTGAATTCCTCATCAAAGCCCCAGGCGGCGAACTGATGCAGCATGATCGGCATCCGTGTCTGTTCCGTTTCCAGTGCCTGGATGAAAAGGGGCTCATCCGGGAAGCGTTCCGCAGCCTTGAACAGCCACTGGAGGCGCATCGCGGTTTCTTCCAGTATTGCTCTGAACACTTCGCGCAATGGATAAGCCGTTTCTTCCTGAAGCCGCATCGCACCGTATGCATCATTCTCCAGGGAGGCTGTACTGAGCGCGAACACCAGGATGAACGCGAGCAGGGACGTAGAAATCTTTCCCGCTTTCATTGATTTTCCTCCTATTCCTGTGAGGGCCATTGATCCTGACAAGGCACCATTTCCGCGATGCAGGATTGATTGCCTGGAAGGGATACTAAAACCATGTCACCCGCAGGGACATGGATCCCAGCATCAAACCCTGCGGCAGGCTGCAAGCCGCGGAGAAAGCAGGGGCCCCGGCCGGTACCGGGAATATCGCGCTCCTCTCATGATCCACAGCGCGTCCTCCAGCCCTTCCAGGAAGATACTTACATTACTGATAAGGCGCAGCAGCGGAGCGCTCTGCCTTCCCGCTTCAGGGAAAACAGAATGATCCCTGACCTGCTAAAGGGACTCCGCAATTTCCTTTCTCAGATCAGCTTCACTGGCCTTCATGGCCTCAAGCGTCTTGCCCAGCAGGACGTCAAGGTCCCAGCCAAGCAGTTCCGCGCCCCTGGAGATGGTCTCCCGGGAGCAGCCTGCGGCAAATGACTTATCCTTGAACTTCTTCTTCAGTGACTTGAGTTCCATGTCCTGTACGGATCCGGACGGACGCATCAGCGCGGCCGCGCCGATGAGCCCGGTGAGTTCGTCGACGGCAAACAGCACCTTCTCCATCAGCCGTTCGGGCATGGGGCTGCCTTTGCACATTCCCCAGCCATGGGAAATGACCGAGCGGATAAAACCCTCATCAAAACCGGCATCACGAAGGAGTTCAGGCGCGACTTCGCAGTGCCTGTCCGGATACCCGCCGTAATCGATATCATGCAGCAGCCCCGCCATCGCCCAAAGGTCATTTTCCTGGGGGAATCCAAGATCGCACGCGAACCAGCGCATCACCTTTTCAACCGTCAGGGCATGCTTTATATGGAATGATTCCCGGTTATGCCGCTTGAGCAGCTCGAGCGCTTCGGGCCTTGTCATGTTTTCCTCCGGATCTTTGTATTTGCCCGGACAATAGCATCACACCGGCAGAAAGTCAACGGCCGGAACGCCGTTCCTTGACAAACCTGTCTGCCGGCTTTATACATATGTTCTACACGGAAGGATGAAGAGGGCAAGCGGATGGCACAGCCATTGAAAGAAATCGAAGGGATCGTCGTAAAGGGCAAGCGCCTGGGCAGCAAGCTGGGTATCCCCACCGCCAATATTCCATATCCCAGGGGAGCCTCGACGCTGCCGGATGGTGTCTATGCAGCCGATATGGTGCTGCTGGACCAGGGCGGGCGTACGGTCCAGGGGGTTCTGAACCAGGGATACCACCCGACGGTGCCTGACGGGGATCCCACGGTGGAAATCCATCTGTTTGACTTCAATGAAGATCTTTATGGCCAGCGCGTAAGGATCCGCTACATGTTTTATATCAGGCCTGAAGAAACCTTCCCTTCAAAGGAAGAAATGCGCTTGGTGATGATGAACGATATCCAGAAGGCCAGGCAGTGGTTTTCAGAGAATATCGGTCAGTTTATCTGAAACAGCTGCAGCATGCGTTCCATCTGCCCGACCTTTTCCGGGCTGCCGGTGCTCAGGAAGGCAACGCTTCCCTTTTTGTGACCATCTGAAAGCAGCCCGGTCTGGATCAGCCTGTTCTTCAGTTGGCGGACGACCCCCTGATTGCTGTCGATGATCTTTGTTTGCTCAGGCAGATGCCGCCGGACCGCCTTCTTCAGGAACAGGTAGTGGGTGCAGCCCAGCACCGCGGAATCAATGCCGCCCGCAACATAGGGAGCAAACAGGTCTTCCAGGTACCTGTCCAGGGCCGGGCTGTCCAGTTCTTCCCTTTCGACGAACTCCATCAGTCCCGGGCAGGGCAGCGAGACAGCATGTTCTCCGTACTGGCTGAACAGCTTCCGGTATTTCCCGCTGCAGAGTGTGACAGGCGTCGCGAGGACAAGAATGACCCCTCTCTCATGGGTCTGCGCCGCGACCTTCAGCGCGGGTTCCAGCGCGATGATGGGGATATCGTACCTCTGCCTGAGGGCTTCCGCCGCGATGCCTGATGCCGTATTGCAGGCAATGACCAGCGCTTTGATGCCGCTGCTGATCAGCCGCTCAACCCCCGCGGCCGTCAGGTCAAGCACTTCCCCGTCTGATTTGGTTCCATAAGGGGCATTGGCGTTGTCGCCCAGATAGAGGAAGTTTTCATTCGGCAGCTCTTTCATGGCGGCTGCCAGGACGCTGACGCCGCCGAGCCCGCTGTCAAAAAAGCCGATCGCCTGTTCCCTCATCAGCATGTTCACCTCAAAGGGATTATAGCATAAACCTTTCGGAGCGTTTGTGATGAAACGGAAACCGTGATAGAATCTGCGAATCTCCCTTGATCGGAGGAACCCTTGTTGATCGTAGGAATTCCCGGGTTTGACCTGCCGCTGACCGCGGCCAGCGGCCAGAGCTTTCGCTTTGTTCCTGCCGGTGACGGATTCTCGCTGACAGCTTTTCATCGTCATCTGTTTATCAGACAGATTTCTCCGGACATTTTTGGGTTCTCATGCGAGCAGGCGGAGTTTGATGCCATTTGGCATGATTACTTCAGCCTGGACACGGATTTTTCGGCCATCAATGCGATGGTTCCGCATGACGGATCCTACCTTCGCAGGGCCGTCGATTACGCGGGCGGCATGCGGATCCTCAGGCAGGAACCCTTTGAGACGCTGATCTCCTTTATCATTTCGCAGCGGCGGACCATTCCGTCCATCCGCGACTGCGCAAGAAGGCTCAGCAATCGTTTTGGCCAAAGCATCGCCGAGGATGTCTGGGATTTTCCAAGCCCGCTGTCACTGGCCGAAGCCTCCGTTGATGAGTTGGCATCCTGCGGGCTCGGCTACAGAGCGCCGTATGTCCAGAAGACCTCGCGTTTGGTCGCGCAGGGAGAACTTGCGCTGAAAGAGATCGAAAACCTGCCGGACAGAAGCCTGAAAGAAGAGCTGAAACGAGCGCCCGGGGTGGGGGAAAAGGTCGCTTCCTGCGTGATGCTGTTCGCTTATCACCGCCTTGACGCCTTTCCTGTTGACGTATGGATCGGCAGGGTCCTGAAGAAGGAGTTCCCCGGCGGTTTCCCCTTTGAGCGGTTTGCCGGCGCATCCGGGGTCCTTCAGCAGTATATGTTCTGCTATGCCCGCAGCCAGGCGGCGCTTCGCAAAAAGGCGTAAAACTTGTCAGCGCACAGCCGCGTCTGTATAATTGATACCGGGATTTCGATCCTGAAAGGAAGACGATGCGTCAGGCTTATCTCAGCGGGTTGATCGGCCATAGGATCCACATGGTCGGTATCGGGGGCTCCAGCATGTCCGGCCTTGCGGAGATGCTTTTGTCCGACGGCCACCTTGTCTCCGGTACTGACAGCGCGGACGGTTACTATCTGAAGAAGCTGCGGGGCCTGGGTATTGATGCCCGCGCGGGCCATCATCCGGACATGGTGGAAGGGGCCGGCCTGCTGGTCTATTCAGCGGCGATCTCATCCGCGGATCCCGAGCGGCAGGAGGCGGATCGGCTTGGCATCCCGCAGATGGAGCGCGCGGTCCTCTTAGGGCTGATGATGCAGTCCTTCCCGATGCCTGTGTGCGTGTGCGGAACGCACGGCAAGACGACCACCACCGCCATGCTGGCGCAGGTCCTGACCGACGCGGGACTTGATCCCTCCATCCACCTGGGCGGGAGCCTTGACGCCATCAACGGCAGTGTGAGAAACGGCAGCAGCGGCGTATTCGTCGCGGAGGCCTGCGAGTTCAACCGCAGCTTCCATCATATGCCTGTCCGCGTCGCTCTGCTGCTGAACATTGAGGAAGATCACCTGGATTGCTACGGCGATATGGAACACGTGGAGGAAGCGTATCTGCAGTTTCTGTCTAGATTGCCCGATGACGGCGTGCTGATCGCATATGATCACGATGAGCGGGTACGCCGGGTCGTTCAAAGGCTTGACAAGAAGAACCGCCGGATCCTGATGTTCGGAACGGAGGGACAAAGCGATTATCGTTTGAGCGATCTCTCGTTCAGCAGCACCGGCTGCGCGTCCTTTGCCGCCCTGTCCGGGGAGAGACCCCTGTGCGAAGTCAGGCTGAAGGTGCCCGGGATGTACAATGCGCTGCATGCGCTGGCAGCGCTGGCGGGTGCGGACGTGCTCCATGCGGACATGGATCAGGCTGCGGCCTCTCTTGCACGTTTTGAAGGCGCTCACCGCAGGTTTGAGCATACCGGAGTCGTTCGGGGAATGGAAATGTACCATGATTACGGCCATAACCCGGCGGAGATGAAAGCGGCTGTCGGCCTGGCCAAACTTCAGGGCCGCAGGGTGATCGCGCTGATGCAGCCTCATACCTTCAGCCGCGTCAAGACCCTTTTCCCGGACTATCTTACATGTACCAAGGATGCTGACATCACGCTGGTAACCGATATTTTCGCCGCCAGGGAAACGGATCCCGGGGACATCAGCAGCCGGATGCTGGTGGAAGGCATGAAGGCGAACGGCATCATTGCCTGCCTGACCCCGGGTTTTGATGACGCGGAAGCATGGCTGCTTCAATACGGGAGGGAAGGCGATCTCGTGCTTACCATGGGCTGCGGGGACATCAACCTGCTCAACGAACAGATGCAGCGGCATTTTGACCAGCAAAACTGCCTGAATTGACGGAGGGATCCATGCCACTTGACAGACAAGGCAGAATCAGAAACTTCTGCATCATTGCCCACATCGACCATGGGAAGAGCACCCTGGCGGACCGGATCCTTGAAAAAACCGGCGTTTTTGAGCAGCGACAGATGGTGGAACAGGTGCTTGATTCGATGGAACTGGAGCGTGAGAGAGGCATCACCATCAAGTCAAAAGCGGTCAACATGCACTATGTTGCCAGCGACGGGCAGGAGTACGTCCTCAACTTGATCGACACGCCTGGCCATGTCGACTTCACCTATGAAGTCAGCCGCGCACTTGCCGCCTGCGAAGGCGCGCTCCTGGTGGTGGACGCTACCCAGGGGGTCGAGGCGCAGACGCTCGCGAATGTCTATCTGGCGTTGGAACACGACCTGGAAACCATTCCGGTCATCAACAAGATCGATCTGCCCAGCGCCCAGCCCGAGGAAGCGGCCAAGGAGATCGAGGAACTCATCGGTTTGTCGGCCAAGGATGCGCCGCTGATTTCCGCCAAACTGGGCAAGGGGATCGACCAGGTCCTCGAAGCCGTCGTCAAACGGATCCCGCCGCCCGGGGGGGATGAGAACGCGCCTCTGCAAGCCCTGGTTTTTGACGCGGTGTATGACAATTACAAAGGCGCGATCTGTCTGGTCCGCGTCGTCAACGGCAGCCTGAAAGCCGGCATTCGGATGAGAATGATGCAGACAGGCAGCGAATATGACGTGGTCGAAGTCGGCACGCTGACCCCGGGGTTCAGCCCCTGTGAGATCTTAAGGGCAGGCGAGGTCGGATACGTCAGCGCCTCCATCAAGGAAGTCAGGGAGACCAGGGTCGGGGATACGATCACCGACGCGGCCGACCCGGCGCAGCAGCCACTGCCAGGGTACAAACAGGTCGTCCCGATGGTGTTCTGCGGCATTTATCCGGCGGACGGCGCGGACTATCCGCTCCTCAGGGACGCACTGGACAAACTGAAGATGAACGACGCTTCCCTGATCTTCGAGCCGGAAACAAGCTCCGCGCTGGGATATGGCTTCCGCTGCGGATTCCTGGGGCTTCTGCATATGGAGATCATCCAGGAGCGCCTGGAGCGCGAGTTCGATCTTGGCCTGATCACCACGGTCCCCAACGTCATTTATGAGGTCATCAAGACCAACGGCGAGACGGTCCATATCGACAACCCCAGCAACCTCCCCCCGCAGGGTGAGATCGAAACGATGCGCGAGCCGTACGTGCTCTCCTCCATATACACGCCCCAGGAGTTCGTCGGGTCGCTGATGGAGGTCTGCCGCGACAAACGCGGGGTGTTCAGGGACATGCAGTATGAAGGCAACCGGGTCAAGCTGACCTATGACATGCCGCTCAACGAGGTCATCTATGATTTCTTCGATCAGATCAAAAGCAGGAGCCGCGGATATGCTTCCCTTGACTATGAACTGACGGGATATCAGGACAGCGATCTGGTCAAGCTTGACTTTCTCCTCAACGGAGAGATCTGCGACGCGTTCACGATGATCGTCCATAAGGACAAGGCATACGGACGCGCGAGGATGATCGCCGAGAAACTCAAGGACGTCATCCCGCGCCAGCAATTTGAGATCCCGATCCAGGGCGCGATCGGGAGCAAGGTGATCGCGCGCGAAACGGTCAAGGCAGTCCGGAAGGACGTTCTGGCCAAGTGCTATGGCGGCGACATCACGCGCAAGAAGAAACTGCTTGAAAAACAGAAGGAAGGCAAGAAACGGATGCGAAAATTCGGCACTGTCGAACTGCCGGGCGAAGCGTTCATTGCCGTGCTGAAAATGAGCGATGACAAATAGTATGAAAAAGGATTTCCAAATCACGATCGACCGGCGGATGGGCGGACAAGGATGAAGTGCCCTTCCTGCGGAGCCTGGAACCGCGCGTCCTTCCCCCGCTGTTTTCGCTGCGGACAGCCGCTTGAGCAGTCCATTGGCCCCGGACCGCTTCAGTCTTCCGATGGGCAGATACCGCCTGTTCCCCATATACCTGATGAAAAGACTGAAATCAGTTACGATGAGCTGGGCAATGAGTATGTCAGAAGGGACGAGCGGGACCGCCTGGCGCTTGAGATGCTCAGCCTTCATGAGAGAAAACGCAGGGGCGAGATCAAGCAGAAGCAGCTGATCACAAGAGGCGCTCAGCGGGGGTTTGCTCCGTCGGGCACAAAAGTATCCGCATCACAGCGGCGCGGCAGGCTGTTTGCTGATCCGCAGTCAATAAGGCGGAAGACGGCGGAGGCATTGGCTGAGCCGGGAGCGGTCGATTACGACGGGTATACCGAAACGCCGAACTATTATGCCGTTTCTGGGGAGGAGCAGGATTATACAAAGACCGCCTCGCGCGGATACTCCCCGATGACCCCTGTTCCTCTGCCCGGGATCAAGCGAAAACGCGCCATCGGCAGAATGAGGTATCTGCCGTATCTCGCTCTGGCGATGCTCCTCATCGCCGGGGGCATTGCCCTGACCCAGTTCGTCATCACGCCCTGGCTTTCGTCCAGAAGAGAGGCGGAAGCAAAACCGCAGCCTTTGATTTCCGCTTCGATCCTTGATGACATGGCCGCGCATACGATCTCCATCCCGGGCTCTGAAGGCGCGCAGATCTATATCAAGGAACTCAGGAACTCCTATATCGTTACCGGCGGATACGCCACCTTCCAGGTCGCTGATTATTTCTGGTATGACCTGATCGAGAACCTGACCCAGCCAAGCATGGACGTGACCCTGACGCCCTACATCAGGACCAGCTCCGGCGAGCAAAAGCAGATGGATCCGGTGAATTACACCATTGACATCCCCCTGTCGCCGATCACGCTCATCAACCCGGACGTCACTTACCTGGAGGTCAGCACGCCGATCTTCAACATCCGTTTCCATGTGATGCGCAACAGCAACGTCTTCATCAATGGGGAGGATTACTCTTCGTTTGTCAATACGCAGAACGGACTGATCAGCTACAACGCGGCCATACAGCCGGTCGGCGACAACCATATCAGCATCGTAGTCCGCAGCCAGTATTACCGCGAAAACACAGTCAGCCTCATCATCCACAGGGCGGTCCAGGACATCCCGCTGGATCTGGCGAGCACGCTGGATGACGAGAGCTCCCAGCCCAGCATGACCATCAGGGCGACCACCCGCGCGGGCGCCACCATAACGGTGCTGAGCCCGCATGACGAACTGGACACATCGATGCTCGGCAGCACAGGGGTCTTCAGCTTCAAGGCGATGTTCTCCAGGATCGGGACGAACACAGTGGAGATCAGGGCTGATTTTCCGGGCAAGAACCCGACGACCGTGAAGTACGACGTGTACTATCTGCCCCCGCCGGACATCTACACAAAGAAGGCATGGGCGCTTGATTCCTGGGGATATCCGGATCTGCTTGCCAATATGAATACGCGCATCTCCAATACGCAGATCTACGTGTTTACCGGACCTGTGAAAGAGATCATCAGTTCCAGGCCGCAGCTGGTCATCATGGACGCCAGCGACGGGAAGGGCGCGGAGCGGCTGGTCATGCTGGAGAACCAGACGAAGACCGCCTGGAATCCTGGGGAGCGCTACAGGATCTATGCCGATGCCTACGGAATGTATGGGAATATCCCGCGCCTGATCGCCAGGTATACCTATAAACCAGGCAATTGACGCGCGGTCAGCGGAGATGGAAACGAAACCTTTGGGGCATCTTGAGTTTCGGCATAGCAAGGACAATGCTGGGGAAGCTGACAAGGGAACCTGA
>CAZVSG010000055.1:0-13971 GCA_964629345.1 uncultured Christensenella sp.
AAAACAGGTCAAGGGCGCGCAGACGCTGCCAGTCCGCTTCCCTGCTGGCCACCGCGCGCAGGAAACGGAGTTCATTCGCGGGCAGAAAGGCAGCCTCAGCGCCGATGAGGGAGAGGTCCTCCGCCGCTTTCCTGGCTGTTCGCTCGCTGGGCATAAGGCAGATCACGGGGCGCGCATCAGACAGCGCCAGCGCGCTGAGCAAGCGCTGCGACGGGGTCATGTCATACAGCGCGATATGCTGATGTTTCGATACGCCGTCAAGCGCCGCGTCCCAGGACGGGTGGCGCAGCAGCCTTTGGAGCAGCTCAGCCCGCATCGCTGTCCTCCGGCCGTCCGCTTTCTTTTTTCTGCCTGCTTTTGATGTTGAACTGGTTCATGGTCAGCTGGATGCCGTTCTGGATGAAGCTGATGCCCGCCTTTGCCGCCAGGGTGATCGCTTCCCTGATCAGGCCGGCCTGATCGTCCCTGTCCCAGCGGGACAGGACCCAGTCCTTCAGATCCCAGCCCCCAGGCGGCGCGCCGATCCCGATGCGGGCGCGGGGGAAGGCTTCGCTGCCCGTTTCCTGAAGGATGCTCCGCCAGCCGTTGTGTGTGCCCGCGCCGCCGCCCGCGCGGATGCGCAGCTGACCGGCTTCAAGGTCAACGTCATCGGAGTACACCATGACCTCCTCCGGCTCAACCTTGTACCACTGCATCAATGAAAGCAGCGCTTCACCCGACAGGTTCATGTATGTGTACGGTTTGAACAGGACAAGCCGTTCTCCGCGCAGCCTGCCCTCATACACCATGCCGCGCAGCTGCCGCCTGGGGGAGGAGAAGCCAAGCGCTTCAGCCGTCGCATCCAGCGCAAGGAAGCCGACGTTATGCCGGGTCAGTTCATATTCAGGGCCGGGGTTGCCAAGGCCCACAAGCGCTCTCATCAGGCCTGTTTCCCCTGCTGCCTCAGCCAGTCGGCTGTCTGTACACGGATCGGCTCTGTGATGCCGTCTCCGGTAAAGGTCAGCAGCGGCCATTCAGGCAGGTCGGTCAGCGGCTCGCTGCGATGCATGGCAAGCATGAAAGCCAGCCCGGCCACTTCCGTCCCAAACTCCTTCATCAGGGAGATCATCCCCAGGGCCGTGCCGCCGTGGCGCATAAAATCGTCCACGATCAGCGTCCGCTGGCCTTCCTTCACCGCCCGCCGGGCAAGGGACATGGTCTCCATTCCGCCCTTGCCGTCAGGGTAGCTGATGTTGACCGCGCTGCCCTCGTATGCCTTGCTGCTGCGCCGCGCGATGACCAGGGGGACGTTCAGCGCATCCGCCGTCATCATGGCAACGGGGATGCCCTTCGTCTCCATCGTAAGGACAAAATCGATCCCCATCCCGTAGCAGGGTGAGGCGAGGATGGCGCCCATCTTCCGGGTCAGGACGGGATTGGCCAGCAGGTCGGACAGATAGATGTACCCTCCCGGCAGAGCGCGTTCGGGCGCGTTGAGCGCTTCGGCTGTTTCCTCCATCGCCGCCAATGCCTGATCCCAGGGGATCTCCGGGCGGAAACGGACGCCGCCCGCCGCGCCGGTCACGGTCTGGATCACGCCTAGGCGATAGTTTTCAAATACCTTTTCGATCACCGCCACATCCTCGCTGATGGAGGATTTTGCGGCCTCGAATCTGTCGCAAAACACACCGTAGGGGACCACCTCGTTGGGCCTTGCGCACAGCATCCTCGTCATCGCGACCAGCCGGTCGCTGCGCCTGACTTTCTCCATGCCAACCACCTCGTTCACGCTTTGGCATATCTTATCATAAAATCAAAACGTTTGCCGCTTGTTTGGGAAAAAAGTTCGCTTTTCCGGCGGCCGTACCCTGACGCCTTTCTTCCGGCACGGCAGATGCCGTTAGATCACGCCTGACAGCAGGCGGGACCGCGGTCCCGCCCGGCTGCGCGCGGAGCCGCCGGCAGTTGAATGAAGCCATGGCGTATGGTAGAATCGAATCAGACAATGGAGGAGGCATGAGATGAGCAAAAGGTTCCTTCCCGTCCTTGCACTGGTTCTCGTCCTGCTGCTGCCCAGCCTGCCGGCGATGGCCGAGGCGTACAGTTTTCCCGCCATCATGGCTGACGTCCAGCTCCCGGAGGGTGGATACGAAACGGTGCTGACGCCGGAGAACCTGCAGGCGAATGAAGCGTACATCACCGCGCAAGGCAGCACGGTGGAAGCCTGGGCGGCGGATTATGACGCACGCGGGATCCTGCTTCAGGCCTTTGACCCAAAGAACGACAGGGTGCTGGTCATCAGCGCGCTGCAGGACGTGGACGCGCAGCGGATCTTCGACATCAACCAGCATCCTTCCGACGTCCGCGCGAAATACCGTCTTTCCCATGGAAATGACGGATCCTATACGATCCTGGGCTATCGCTATGATTCTGTATCGTGGAAGAATTTCTCCGGTGTCGGCCGGTTCCTTCAGCTGCGCTATTCCTACCGCCAGGGCGGCGAGCTGATCCACCGAGGCTATCAGCGCAGGACGGTCCGAAACGGCTACACGATCACGATCGACATGCAGGTGTTCGGGCGCCAGCTCAAAGCAGCGGATAACACCGCGCTGAACAAGGTGTTCGATACCTTCAAATTCAGCCAGATCCTCCCCATGCCGGAGCTGCCCATCACGCTGAGTGAGACCGCCACCGCGCCGGTTGAAACGAGCAGGCCGGATTTTACCATGAAGGGAAAGACCAAACCCAATGCCAGTCTGACCGCGGTGCTGATGTCCTTTGGGACGAGTGAAACCAAGGTCTTCACCGGGACTGCGGACAGATCCGGCGAGTACAGCCTGCCTGTCCAGCTGCCGGGCGAGGACGTTTACCTGATGACGCTCACCGTTGAGTCAGAGGGGCTGGAAGACTTCAGCAAGTCCTACAATATCAGGTATCAGAAGGGCTTGCTGCCCGCGCAGATCATCGCCGCGCCGCCGCCTTCGATCACAGAGGAAACGTTCCGCCTCGCAGGTCAGACGACGGAAACGGGCGTCACCGCAAGGCTCTCGGTCAATGGGGCTGAGTCAAGCAAGAACGTCGGCAGGAACGGCAGTTTCTTTTTCGACATCGACACCGCAAAGGAAGGCGCCTATGATATCCGGCTGACCCTGTCCAAGAAAGGACTCTCCGACCGCGTATTCAATTTTTCCTCCTATCGCTACCTGTCCCGGCAGGCACAGGAAGAGGCGATGAAACAGAACGCCGTCAGCCCCGAGTATGATGAACTGATGAACGACCCGGACGCATACGATGCCAAAGTGCTCACCTATGAAGGGTACATCACCGCAAAGGAAAATGTCGAAGGCGAATGGACCATCCGCTTTGCGCTGAAGAAGACCGATACCGGATTTGAGGATCCGCTCCTTCTCAGCGCCACAGAGGACCCCGGGCTCCCGGTCAATACCCCCGTACGGATCTACGGGCAAATGGCGGGGATCGCTGTTCTTGGACAGGAAGGCGGCACTGAAGAGCGTCTTCCCGCGCTTCAGCTGATCCTCATTTCCGGCGAATGACCAGGTACAGGGCGTTCTCACTTGCAACAGGATTGATCAACAAGCGGCGGAGGGATACGTGCCATGAATAAGTTTCTTTCGGACTGGGACCAGAACCTCACCGACAGGCCCTACGGTCCCCTTGGCATCATCGCGATGCCCGGCATGGACACCATGGGGCAGGACGTGAACCGCTGGCTGCTGAAATGGCACGAACTGCAGGATATTCAGGATCAGGAGTACTACACCTCGCCGGGCAACGGCCGCGAGGACTTCCTGATCGGTATCAGCACGCCCCGCTTTGGCACAGGCGAGGGCAAGGGCGTCGTGCGGGAGAGCGTGCGCGGCTATGATATCTATATCCTCATCGATGTCTGTGCCTACAACGTCAAGTACAGGATGTATGACTTTGACGTCTCCATGTCCCCGGACGATCATTTCCAGGACCTGAAGCGCATCATCGCCGCGATCGCCGGCAAAGCCAAGCGGGTGAACGTCATCATGCCCATGCTGTATGAGAGCCGCCAGCACAGGCGGAACGCACGGGAGAGCCTTGACTGCGCGATCGCGCTGCAGGAGTTGGAGCGCATGGGCATCGCCAACATCCTGACCTTTGACGCCCACGATCCCCGCGTCGTCAACGCCGTCCCGCTGTGCGGATTTGAGAATGTGCAGCCGACCTATCAGATGCTCAAGGCCCTTCTGCGCTCCGTCAAGGATCTTCACCTGGACAAGGAGAACATGATGGTCGTCAGCCCCGATGAGGGGGCCGTGCAGCGCAACATCTATTACTCCTCCGTCATGGCGCTGGAACTGGGCATGTTCTATAAGCGCCGCGACTACACCCAGATCGTCTGCGGCCGCAACCCGATCGTCGCCCACGAGTATCTGGGCGCGTCTGTCGAAGACAAGGACATCATCGTAGCCGACGACATGCTCTCCTCAGGGGAATCCCTGCTGGACCTGGCGCGGGAACTGAAGAAGCGCAAGGCAAAGCGCATTTTCTGCATCGTGACCTTCGCCTTCTTTACAAGCGGCATCCAGGATTTTGAGGAGGCCTACCAGCAGGGGATTATTTCCCGGGTGGTCGCGACCAACCTTACCTACAGGTCGCCGGAGCTGAAGGCGGCGAAATGGTTTGTGGAGGCGGACATGAGCAAGTACATCTCCTACCTCATCGCAACCCTTAACCATGACCGGAGCCTCAGCGCGCTGCTCAATCCTTACAACCGCATCCAGTCCCTGATGGCGAGATACCGTGCGGAACAGGCCGCCAGCGGTATCAGCCTCATATAGCCGTGGACAGAAAGGGCGCTGAGGCGGATCCGGGCATCGGCGAGGTCCTCCCCAGGGCAGAAGAGTCGAAGAAGGCCGGCATCCTGTCAAGATCAAAGGACTTCCTGCAGGGCGCGGTCGATTCCCTGACCGGCAAGGACCTCCCGAAACTGGTCGAGGATTTCACAAGGGAAATGGTGATCGTCGCAGAAGGCCTGTCCGAGGATCAGGGGAAACTTCAGGATGCCGTGACCCTTCAGGGCGAGATGCAGGACCAGGCAGCTGAAAAAGTCCGGTCGCTTGAGAAACAGGTGTCCGAACTCAACAGACGCCTTGATGAACTTGTCCGCAGGAATGAGCGCAGGCAAAAAGGTGAAACAGGATTGGTAAAAATCCTGCGCCAGGCGACCTGGCTGGCCGCCGTCATTGCCCTTACTGTGATCGTTACCGCCCTGATCAGGGCGTTTGGGAAGTAAGATGGATTATCATTCGATGCTTGAGCTGTACCGGAGAAGGAACCGAAGCGCGCTGACGGATGGGATCACCACCGCCTTGAGCCACATGGATGAAGTGTCGGTGAGCCTGGGCCTCCTGGAGGACAGCGGCCTGCTGGGGGAAACGCTTGGCACGCTGAGCATGGGGATGCCGTTTGCGGTGATCGCGCTGACGGAGCAGGGCTCTGTCATCCTGGGGCGTAAAACGCAGAGGGCAGCCCTGCAGGACGCGTCGTTCCGCGCGCTGAAAACAGGCGCCGGCATGGCGGCCGGGGCGGCGGCGATGGCCTCAGGCCTTGGCGCGCTGCCGGCGGTCCCGATCGCTGTGGGCGTCCGCCTGGTGCTGGAGAAGTATCGCAGCGGCATGATGACCGCCTGCCGTGTCCAGCAGCGCACCAAACGCCTGGCCGCCCTGAATGAGGCAAGGCGGGGTCGTGATCTGCCCCTGATGAAGGACAGATGAAGCGTTTACCTTAGTTCAAACCATTCAAAAAGCGCGTCCTGCCGCCCCAGTATGGCGGCTTTTTTGTAGCCGGCCCTGCGGATGTGTTCCTCCGCCCGGCCGTAACCGAAATCGATCCACTCAGCGCTGTGGCAGTCTGAGGACAGGATGACCTCTCCGCCCAGCGCTCTCCAGTACTTCAGCAGCGGCAGGCTGGGATAGGGGAAAGGAGTGCCATGGCGGGCCATCGCACCGGTATTGACCTCAAGGAGGCTGCACCCTGTTACCGCTTCATCCATCGCCTCTGTCGCGGCTTTGATATACTGACTGCAATCCGGATCAAAAAGATCGCCCTGCCGGTTGTTTTTGCTGATCAGGTCGAAATGCCCGATGATATCAGGCCTGTAAACGCTGATATAGTTTCCCAGCAGCGCATAGTATGCCCTCGCGAATCGGAGGCCGTCGCCTGCGAAATGCAGCCGGATGCCCTCCGTCACGGTGTCCTTCGCGGCATCGACACCCAGCATACTACCGTCCGGGCATGGCAGGAAGTGGGCGGAGCCGATCACATATTCAAAAGGCGCACGTTCCGCATGGGAAAAACGATCCCTTTCGATCCCGAGCCGGATGCGGAGCCTTCCTTGATACTTGTCTTTCAGGCGATCGATCTCCGTGATATAGGCCGCTTCCCCGGATTCACTCAAACTGGATGTTTCCAGACGGCTCCTGGCATGACTGGAAAAGCCGAGGCTGACAAACCCTCTGTCGATTGCGGCCAGGGCCATTTCCTCGGCCGTATTTCTGCCGTCGCAGAACTGCGTGTGCACATGGGGGGAGGACCGCTTGATCACCTTGATGCTTCCCTGCCGCGGCTTCGCCCGCCGCCGCCTGATATGCAGCGATCATGGGCGTCCCGCGATCCTTTCATTGACTGAATGGATGGATTATAGCATGATACGGCAGGGCCTGAAACGGTCAGGCGGAGAGCCGGAACGGAGGCGTGTCAGTGGACGGACGGATCTTATCAGACCAGGTGGAGCACGATCTGACGACGAGGTTTCGAAAATCGATCTGGAGTCCCTTTCTTTCGGCTGTGCATCAGTACGGGATGGTCAGCCCCGGCGACCGCATCGCGGTGTGCATGTCCGGCGGGAAAGATTCGCTGCTGATGGCCAAATGCATGCAGATGCTGAAGAAATACAGCAAGGTCCCTTTCGATCTGGTTTTCTTATCGATGGATCCGGGCTACAGCGCGGAAAACAAGGCGCGTGTGCTTCAGGCGGCCGGCAGACTGAACATTGCGCCGGAAGTGTTCCGAACAGATATCTATGCGATCGTTGACGCCGCCGTTTCTTCCCCGTGCCACATCTGCGCCGCGATGAGGAGGGGGCATCTGTACAAGGAAGCCTCTGTGAGGGGCTGCAACAAGATCGCATTGGGACACCACAGGGATGACGCGGCGGAGACCATCCTGCTGAGCATCCTGTACGGCGGCCAGTTCAGGGCCATGCTGCCCAGGCTGAAGAGCGAGAACTATGAAGGGATGCAGCTGATCAGGCCGCTGTATCACGTCAGGGAAAGGGCCGTCATCCACTGGCTGAGGTCGACAGGCATTCAGACCATCACCTGCGCCTGCCGCGTGACAAAAACCAATGACGGGGGAAAAAGGGCGCGGGTGAAAAACCTGATCGCCCAGCTTGAGAAGGAACTGCCCAACGTGACGGACAACATCATCGCCTCCTCCTCGCGGGTCGACCTCTCCTCGCTGCTTGGGTATATTATGAATGAGGGCGAAAGTGAGACGACGTTCTTGGAAGCGTTCGCTGCCTGTGAAGGAAGAAGCGGCGGGGATACAATGGTTGACAGATTATTCTGAGATGTCCATAATGAGATATTCTTGAGCGGAGGAAGGGTATGAATCAACAGAAGGTAGCGATCCTGGTGGATTCCGGGATGGACGTACCGCCTGATTTTATCAGGGAGAACTCGATTTTTGTCGCGCCATTGAAAATCATATACAAAGATCATGAGTACAACGACCGGCTGGACATCACGCCGGAGGAGATATATGAGCGCCTGCATGCGGAGGTCCCGCGCACGTCGCTGCCAGATACAGGGATCGTCAATGACCTGTTCAAACGCATGACAGCGGAGGGATATGAGAAAGTCCTCATCATCACCATATCCTCCGGCCTGTCCGGGACCCATAATCTGCTGCGCATGCTGGCGCAGGAACATAAAGAGCTGGAATGTCATATGGTCGATACCAAGAACATCGGCATCGGAGGCGGCCTGCAGGCCATGCTGGCTGCCAGGCTCATCCGTGAAGGGAAAAGCCTTGAGGAAGTGCTGGAAAAACTGGAAGTCAGCATCAAGGCGACCAGGATCTACTTCTGCCTTGACACACTGGAGTATCTGGCCAAAGGCGGCCGTATCGGCAAGGTATCCGCGCTTCTCGGCTCAGTGCTGAAATTAAGGCCGGTCATCAGCTGCAACGCGGAGGGCATCTATGAGACGGTGGCCAAGGCGCGCGGCAACGCCCATGCGCTGGCCAAAGCCATCTCCATCGTGGTTTCCGAAGCCGGGAAACATCTCCGTTTTGCCATCGCGGTCGCATATGGCAGCGCGAGCGCAGAAGCCGCGCGGGTCCTTGAAGAACTGAAAAAGCTGCTGCCCCAATGTGACCAGTTCCTCAGCACCGACGTCAGCCCGGCGCTGAGCGTGCACACCGGACCCGGCCTGATCGGGATCGCTGTTCAGGCATTGCCGGCATAGGCGGAATCGACATAAAACAGCCGCGATCACAAGCAGTGTCCGCGGCTGTTTCTGTTCGGCTATTTCCACAGACCGTCCGGGTAGGCTCCGCTCAGCGTCAGGTCCCTCAGGGCTTTCTCGACCAGCGGGCGGTCTGAGGCATTGGTCACGCCGAACCATCTATCCTTGGAGGGAAGGACCTTGACGGAGACCTTCTTCTCCTTCAGCAGTTCGCCGACCAGGTTGGGCAGATAGAATTCGGCCTTCAGCGGATTGACCGACATGGCGTCCACGTAGAAAGCGGGGAACCTGGCCTCGATCTCCGAAAGGAGCAGGGGGGTAAAGCCCCACATATTCATGGAAACGACGGTATCAGCGGGCAGGCGCCTGTAGGTTTCCCCGTCAAGCGTGAACATCGGGCCGTCGATGGTGGGGATGATGTGCAGCCGCTCGATGATGCTGTCAAGATACCCTGCTTCATTGACCCTGCATTCGCCCCGGGATACGTACCCCGCTTCCGACAGGGTGTTCTGCAGATGAAATCCCGCCATTGCGTACTCCGTCTCCCCGGGGCCTGCGTTCAGGAAACCGAAGATCTTCCGCATCGCGTCCAGCCCGTAGAAATCATCCCCGTTCAGCGCGCAGAACGGCGCGTCGATCAGGTCTTTGCAGCACAGCACAGCATGCGCCGTTCCCCAGGGCTTGGCGCGGCCTTCCGGCACGGTCAGCCCGGCGGGAAGTTTGTCAAGCTCCTGCATCACATAATCGACCCGCATCCGGTTTTCAACGTGCTGCCCGACCATCTCGCGGAAGTCATCCCTGATTTTCTGGTTTACGATGAAAATGACGCGCCTGAACCCCGCCCGGAGCGCGTCAAACAGGGAATAGTCGATCAGGCTCTCCCCGTGCAGCCCGAAGGGGGTCATCTGTTTCAGCCCGCCAAAGCGGCTTCCGATGCCCGCGGCCATCACAACGAGTATAGGGTCGCGTTTCATGACAATCCTCCTCAATGAAGCGTCTGATTTCAGTATATCCTATATCGCCGGCCTTGAACAGGCAATCCCTGCGCAAAGAAGACCTGAGCATCGCGGCGCGTCTTGCATGCTCAGCGCAGGTAATGTAGTATGTTTGCAGGAGGCCGAAACATGGACAGACAGCAGGATGATTTTCTCCTGGAGGAGGAGCGCCAAAGCCGCAGGGATCAAATGCGCTTTGCCGCCAGGATGAGTGATTTTGTGGGCGTCATGATCGGCCTGTTCGTCATCCTGCTGGCGGTCCTGCTGATCCTCAGCCTTGTCAACTGGTTTCAGCGCGACATCTCAAACACCTTCAAGCTGCTGAATACGCGCTTCAGGTAGCCGTATGCAGATCTCCTGGAATGAACTGAATGAATCGATCCGCGCCTGCCGCCTCTGTCCCCTGGCGGAAGGGATTCTGAACAAAGTGCCGGGGCAGGGGAACGCAAACGCGCGCCTGATGCTCATCGGGGAGGGGCCGGGCGCTGAGGAAGACAGGCAGGGACTGGCCTTTGTGGGCGCTGCCGGACAGTTATTGACCCGGATGCTTGCATCCATCGGCATCACAAGGGAAGAGGTGTTCATTGCCAACGCTGTCAAGTGCCGGCCGCCTGGCAACCGCGTGCCCAAGCCGGAGGAGACAGATGCCTGCCTTCCCTATCTTCGCGCTCAGGCCGCGCTCATCAGGCCTCAGGTGATCCTTCTGCTGGGGGCGACCGCGCTCAGAGCTGTTCTGGGGCAGGAGAAACGGATCACGCAGTGCAGGGGGCAGTGGACGGTGAGCAAAGGGGTGTTCATCCTTCCGACCTGGCACCCGGCCGCGCTGCTGCGTGACCCGGAAAAGAAAAAGGACGCCTGGCAGGACCTGCGCGCCGTGCGGACCAAGCTGGAGGAATTGTCCCCCAAATCCCATTTGTAAGAAAAACATCCCTCTTTTCCCGCAAATCAGTCTGCTGCCGTATGTTTGTGGTATAATCAAGGCAAAAGGGGGGATTCGTTTGGAGTTCATTGTCAATAACCTGCCCATCCTGATCTGTGCCGTTCTTGGCATCGGTCTGCTGGTCTTTGAAATGTTCATGCCGGGCTTCGGCATCCCAGGCTTTTCGGGCCTTGCCCTTCTCGTCGCGAGCGTGGTTTTTACCTGGTCGCAGCATGGGATGCTCGCCGGATT
Organism: uncultured Christensenella sp.; assembly: GCA_964629345.1. GTDB lineage: Bacteria > Bacillota > Clostridia > Christensenellales > Aristaeellaceae > UBA6115. The sequence continues at coordinate 10,665 of CAZVSG010000055.1, forward strand.
GGGCATGGCGGTGATCGTCCTGGCCTTGGGCGGCCTTGTGATCATGCTTTCCTTGAGGTCGGCGGCGAAGGGCAGGCTTTCCAGATCTCCGCTCATCCTCAAGGGAGGACAGTCGCGGGAGGAAGGGTTTGCCGCGACGGATGACCTGAGCGGATTCATCGGGCGTTCAGGCAAAACGCTGACGGTCCTGCGGCCAGCGGGCATTGCGGAGTTTGACGGCGTCAGGCTCAACGTGGTCAGCGCAGGGGAGTTTATCCAGAAAGGCGCGCAGGTGGTGATCAGGCAGATCGAAGGCGCGCGGATTCTTGTTGAAAAGGCGGACCAGTAAATGAATACCTGGCCGGATATTTTAGGAGGATTGGGTATGCCGGAAATCATGTTGGGGATCATCATTCTTGCCGTTATCCTATTGTTTGTCGTGTTCTTCCGCTACGTGCCCATCGGCCTGTGGATCAGGGCCCGCGCGTCCGGCGTGCCGATCACCATCATCACCCTGATCGGCATGCGCCTGCGCCGGATCTCACCGCAGCGCCTGGTGGACGCGCTCATCACTTCCAGCAAGGCGGGGCTCAACCTGACCGTGAACCAGCTTGAAAAGCATTTCCTCGCCGGCGGCAACATCGAGCGCGTCGTCAAAGCGCTGATCTCAGCCCAGCAGGCCCAGATCAAGCTGACCTTTGAACAGACCTGCGCGATCGACCTGGCCGGGCGCGACGTGCTTCAGGCTGTTCAGATGAGCGTTATCCCGAAAGTCATCGAGTCTCCCCCGGTCGCGGCCATCGCGAAGGACGGGATCGAGCTTCGCGCGAAGGCCCGTGTGACGGTCCGCACCAGCATCCAGCAGCTGGTCGGCGGCGCGGGAGAAGAAACAGTCATGGCCCGCGTGGGCGAGGGCATCGTGACGACCATCGGATCTGCCACGACGCACAAGGAAGTGCTGGAAAACCCTGACCTGATCAGCCGCACGGTGCTGAACAAAGGCCTTGACGCGGGGACCGCGTTTGAGATCCTCTCCATCGACATCGCGGACGTGGACGTCGGCCGCAACGTGGGCGCTCAGCTGCAGATGGACCAGGCCGAGGCTGACCTGCGCATCGCGCGGGCAAGGGCCGAGGAACGCAGGGCGATGGCCGTCGCCCGCGAGCAGGAAATGAAGGCCCAGGTGCAGGAGATGCGGGCCAAGGTGGTCGAGGCGGAAGTACAGGTCCCCCTGGCGATGTCAGAAGCCCTGCGCAGCGGAAAACTCGGCGTGATGGACTATTACCAGCTGCAGAATGTCAAGGCCGACACGCAGATGCGGGACGGGATCGCAAGGGCCGCGGACCCCAATGAACCCGCTGAAGACGATAAGCATACCGGCAAATAGATGAAACAGATCATTTCGGGTCCATGCGGAAAGGAGCAGCATCATGCCTGAGTTCAGCCCGCTGTTCCTGTTGATTCTGGTGTTTGGCGTTTCCTGGTTGAATAAACGGGTCAGGCAGATCAAGCGCATGACAGAGGAGCAGGCCAGGCGGGCGGCGCATCAGCCCCTCCCGCCGCCCACTCCGTTCAAAGAGGCTGCGCCCGTGGTGATGAAGCAGCAACCGCCGGTAAAAAAAGCACCTGCACAATCACAAGGCCCGGTCAGGACAGAGAAGCCCGTTTCAAAAGCCGTACAGGATGCTGACCGGGAAGGGCGTCGGCTGATGGAGGAGTCGTCCTGGAATGAAGGGGCAGTACAGAAATATGAGTCGGAAAAGCCCCGCACAAAGCAGACAGCGCGCTCTTCAGTCATTCCTGTATTCAGCGGCAGCGCCCTGGTGCAGGCCGTTGTCACCAAGGAGATCCTGACCCGTCCTCGCTCAGCCTGGAGGCCAAACCGTTCCTAAATGATTGGAAAACTGAAAATTCATGCTTGCCAGTTTACGGGTTGATATGATACTATCACCTTTGCGACATCGGACGGTCCTCTGTATCCGGAGTGATACATGAACGTCTGGATATGAAGGAGGAAGACCGGAATGAGCGAGATCATCAGGACAATTGAGGCGCAGCAGCTGCGCAAGGACAGGACGCCTTTCAACGTCGGCGACACCGTTCGGGTCTTTGTGAAAGTCGTTGAGGGCAGCCGTGAGCGGCTTCAGGCATTTGAGGGGACCGTGATCGCCAAGCGCAACGGCTCCAGCCGCGAGACCTTTACTGTCAGGCGCATGTCCTATGGGATCGGCGTTGAGCGCACCTTTCCGCTGCATTCCCCCCGCGTCGACCGCATCGAGCTGGTCCGCCCGGGCAAAGTCCGCCGCGCGAAGCTGTATTATCTGCGCAAGCTCCAGGGCAAAGCGGCAAAAATCAAGGACGCCAGCCAGCGCTGAGACTTCCATCACAGACAGACGGCCGCGGGATACGCGGCCGTTTTCTTTTGCTGTTGACTTGACTGTCTGATGATATCGAATTCCTTCCGTCCCGCATCTCGTTCATTTTCTCCAGTATTTTATAGGAATCCCGTTTGCCCTGCTGCGGACGTTTCGCTTTGGATTGATCAGAAAGCGGCGGCCGGTCATGCGCAGCATGGCCAGATCATTCGCGCTGTCGCCGTAGGAGAACGATCTTTCCCAGTCGGGTTTGATCTGCCGCTGCTCCAGAAACAGCAGGATCTGCCGTTTCTTTTCCTCTCCGACGACGTTTTTGACGATCTGCCCTTTGCTGTCCGCCCTGGTTGCGATGACGCCGTCAAGGGAAAGCGCGTCCTTCAGGTATTGCATATAGCAATAGGGGGATGCCGATATGGCCAGGACAACGTGGCCCGCCCTCTGATGCTGCCTTAATTGTGTCAGCGCGTCCGGGTATATCCGCGGGATAAGCCGCTCATTCACAAATCGCATGCAGACGGACCGCGCCTTTGATTCATCCATCCTATGCAGCGGGGATACGGCAAGCGACTTGACTTTCTCCACGGCAACGAAGCCCATTTTCCATAGCAGGGTCATCACCAGGAGGGAGAAGAAGCCTGAAAGCGGGAGGACCTTTTTGATCAGACAGAAACGGATAAAATCGGCGATGCTGTCTCCCTTGATCATCGTCCCGTCAAAATCAAAGAGTGCCACCTGTTTTTCCTGCATCAAGACCTCTCTTTCGGCATCAACTTACCTCAGCGCCGATTCCCTGTCAACGGTCCATGCGCCCATTGAAAACAGAAGAAGGGTACTTGACAGGAAAACACTTCCGATGGAGGTTGACATCCTGAGAGCGCATTGCTTATAATGACCAGGCCGTAGGGGCATGGTGTAATGGTAACACGTGGGTCTCCAAAACCTTTGTTGAGGGT